>JBIKKL010000740.1:0-2708 GCA_044360365.1 Burkholderiales bacterium
CGGCGGGCGCAACTTCGGCATGGGATCGAGCCGTCCGGCAGCGCGGTCCCTGCGCAATCTCGGGCTCGCGTGTCTGGTCGCCGAATCGATCAACGGGCTTTTCTTTCGCAATTGCGTGAACTTCGCGTTTCCGGCGATGGAGTGTCCCGGGGTGGCCGAGGCGTTCGAAGAAGGGGATGTTGCCGCTGTGTCATTCGAGGATGCGTCGATCGTCAACACGCGTACCGGCGTGCGATTGGCCGGTCGGGGGATGCCCGCGGAATTGCGGACGATCGTTGCGGCGGGGGGGCTCTTTCCTTTGCTGGAACAACAGGGCTATATTGCCTCCAGGGCAACCGCGTGATGCCCGTCGGGAAACTTTGCCCTCCGCTGGGGGTCTGGCTTGATTTGGCGGTGAATGGTCCACATATCGAAGCATGATGATGAGTGCAACCGAGCGTTTCAGCGTTGATTTCTGCCGTCACGATGCCACCGTGGCACAGGCATGGGCGCGTGCGCCCGTGGAACCGGGACCCGTCGAGCGACGAGATCTCAAGGAAAGCATCCGGCGGTTGCTGAAAGCGCACGACGCCACGCTGCTCGCACACTACTACGTGCATCCGGACCTGCAGGATCTCGCCGAAGAAACTGGCGGCTGTGTTGCCGATTCGCTCGAAATGGCGCGCTTCGGCCATGAGCAGCGCTCATCGACCCTGGTGATTTGCGGCGTTCGCTTCATGGGCGAGACCGCGAAGATCCTCAACCCCGAGAAGCGGGTACTGATGCCCGATCTCGAAGCCACCTGCTCGCTCGACCTGGGCTGCGCCGCCGAGGAGTTCGTTCCGTTCTGCGATGCCCACCCGGATCGCACGGTGGTCGTCTACGCAAACACGAGCGTCGAGGTCAAGGCGCGCGCCGACTGGGTGGTGACATCCGCGATCGGGTTGGACATCGTGCGCGAACTGCACCGGCGCGGCGAAAAGCTGCTCTGGGCACCGGATCGGCATCTCGGCAATTACATCCAGCGCGAGACGGGCGCCGACATGCTGATCTGGCAGGGTGCCTGCGTCGTGCACGACGAATTCAAAGGTGCGGAGCTCGCGACGCTCAAGGCGGCTCATCCGAACGCAAAGGTGCTCGTGCACCCCGAGTCGCCGGAATCGGTGATTGCAATCGCAGATGTGGTCGGTTCGACCTCACAGCTCATTCGTGCGACCCAGGAGTCGGGCTGCGACGAATTCATCGTCGCCACCGACGGCGGCATCATCCACAAGATGCGTAAGCTGTCTCCGGGCAAGCGCTTCATCGAGGCGCCCACTGCCGGCAACGGGGCCACGTGCAAGAGTTGCGCGCACTGCCCCTGGATGGCAATGAACGGGCTGAAGAACCTCGCCGAGACGTTGGAGCGGGGTACCAATGAGATCCACATCGATCTCGCCGCAGGCCAGAAGGCGCTGAAGGGCATACACCGGATGCTGGACTTCGCGCAGGCACGCAAGGCGGCGATCGCCGCGCCCACGGATGCCCAATACGGTCGGGCGTATGCGCATGGAATGGGGCCGGCCTGACGCGGCGATTTCTTGTCGCTCCGTTTCACCGTCGGACGTAGACAGCCCAGGATTTCCCCGGTCGCAATGCGTGTGCCCGTGGCTGTTTACATTCGTGGCAGTCGAGCGTGACGTAGTGCACAAAAACGGTCACATCGACCCTTTAGCATCTATCGTCTGCGGGCGCTGTTCGCGATGAAGTCGTGGCGACGTCGCGTCAGCCCGCTCTCACAGTCCATCGCGCGGCGCGCGAATAGAGACGAAGCCAGACGGGGGTCGGTCGATGCGTACACGCGTGCAAGGCGGCTTCACGCTTATTGAAATCGTCATCGTGCTGGTGATCCTGGGTCTGCTCATGGGTGGTGTCCTCAAGGGGCAGGAACTCATCACCAGTGCTCGGGTGCGCAGTCTCACCGCGATGATGGATGGCGTGAAGTCGGCGTACTACGGTTTCCAGGATCGCTATCGGGCACTGCCCGGTGACTACGTCTACGCCGACAAACTGCTCCGATGCGCGGGCGGACCTTGCCTCAAGGGCAACGGTGACGGCGTGATCGAGCGCAACGCTTCGCCGCTTGCAGGGTCGGAGCCCAACGAGTCGACGCTCGTCTGGACGCACCTCACCGCCGCGGGTCTGCTCAACGGCAACTTCAGCATGACGGCAGGCGAGACCGTAGCCACCGACACGAACACGCTGAAGAACCCGTTCAACATCTACATGCAAGTCGTCTACGACGGACGCTACGCCGACAAGATGCCGACGCCGGCGAGCCGCCACAACGTGAAGACCGGAGCACTCGTGCCCGTGGAGATCGCCGCCGAAGTCGATCGCAAGGCGGACGACGGCAATGGCATCAGCGGCAGCTTTCGCTATTCGACCTACGGCGATGTGGCGAGCGGCGGCAATGCGCCGGCTGCTCCGCTTGCTCCCGCGGCAACCTACGTTTCCGGACAGTGCGTTTCCGATACCGGTACGTGGTTCGTGGCGCAAGGGGAAGCGAACTGCGGAGCGGCGGGCTTTCTGTAGCGGTTGACTCCGTCGATGGGGATGTTGTCGAGCGTCATTCGCACGGCGCGGTTGCTGTCTGTCAGGCCACGACAGACTTCGGAAATCGAAATACATTGCACGGCTCGGCAGAGCGATCGTGCATGCGCCTGACCCGGTCCGCCATGGCGAATGCA
>JBIKKL010000743.1:0-2694 GCA_044360365.1 Burkholderiales bacterium
TCGTTGACACCATCGCCGATCATGGCAACGATGGCGCCTCTGTCCTGTAGATCGCGCACATACCGGTGCTTGTCCTCCGGACGGGCACCGGCCCGGACCGTGTCGATACCGAGTTCGCGCGCCGTGTACTGAGCGATGCTTGCACGATCTCCCGTCAGCAACGCAACCTCCCGCCCGTGGGCCTGCAGGGATGCGATCAGGGTCCGCGCCTGCGCCCGCAGCTGATCGTTCAACGTGAAGAGCGCGCTCCACCCGTCTTCGCCGCCGAGCACGACGGCCTGCAGATGCTCGGCCACGTCCTCGACTGCACGAGGAACGGGCGTACCGGTCAGCTCGGCCACGAAATCCGCTGTGCCGATGCGCACGCGTCGTCCTCGGAATACGCCTTCGATGCCGCGTCCGGCCACGTCCCGTGCACCATCGAGTCCGCGGATCGTCTCGCGGGCATGTTGCCCCCCCGCCGCCAGCAGCGCCCGCGCAATCGGGTGACGCGAATCACGTTCCATGGCGACCGCCAGCCCCAGGGCACTCGAAGCATCGCCACCACCGAGAGGGGTCACTGCAGCCAGATCGAGTTCACCCGTCGTCAGGGTTCCCGTCTTGTCGAAGACGAAATGCGTGGCCTTCGCCAAGGTTTCGAGCGCGTGTCCGCGCGTGATCAGCACGCCGAGCCGGGTAAGCGATCCGTTCGCCGCGGCAAGCGCCGCCGGCGTGGCGAGCGACAGCGCACACGGACATGTGATGACCAGCACCGTAACCGCGATCGGCAAAGCCTGCTGCGGATCCACGAACCACCAGCCGAGGCCGGCAAGCGCCGCAATGCCGAGAATGGCCACCACGAATTGCGCAGCCACCCGATCGGCGAGCTGGGCCACGCGCGGCTTGTCGGACGAAGCGCGATCGAGCAGGCGCCCGATCCCGGCAACGACGGTTTCCCCGCCGATGCGCTCCACACGCATCACGATGCGGCTCGTGATGTTCACCGAGCCGCCGATGAGGGCTGCATCCGGCTGTTTGGCGACGCGTCGGGATTCGCCGGTCAACAGCGATTCGTCGACTTCGCTGGTACCTGTCTCCACCGTACCGTCCGCCGGGACGATCTCGCCCGCGGCGACCGCGACGTGGTCCCCGCGGATCAGTTCGGCCACGGCCACGCGTTGGGCCGTCTCGCCTTGCGCACCACGCCTGATCCTTGTGGCGAAGGCCGGCAGCAGCCGACCCAGCCGCTCCGTGGCTTCACCGGCGCGTGCGCGCAGCACCGCTTCGAGGTGTCGGGCACCGAGCAGCAGGAAAACGAACATGGTGATCGAGTCGAAGTAGACCTCGCCGATGCCCGAAAAGGTTGCGCGAACGCTCGCCACGAAGGCGACGACGATGCCGAGGGCCACCGGCACGTCCATGCCGACCGTTCTGGCGCGCATGTCCCGCAGCGCGCCGTTGAAGAAGGGCACGGCGGAAAATCCGATCACCGGCAGCGTCAGCACGAGACTCGCCCAACGCAGCAGGCCTTCGATGTCTGCCGTCATGTCGCCATCGGCCATGTAAGCCGGCACGGCATACATCATCACCTGCATCATCCCGAACGCAGCCACGAAGAGCCGCCAAAGCGAAGTGCGCGTCTCGCGTCTCCTGCGTACGTCGGCGCGCTGCGCATCGAAGGGCTCGGCGTCGTAGCCGATGGTTCGAATCGCACCGACGATACCGCTCAGCCGCTGACCGCCCTCCTGCCAACGCACGTACGCCCGCTGGGTGCTGAAGTTCACCGAGGCTTCCACGATGCCCGTCAGACTTTGCAGACGCCGCTCGATCAGCCAGATGCAGGCAGCGCAAGTCACCCCGTCGAGAAGCAGCGAGACTTCCCGAGTGCCGTCGGCACGGCGCTGCGTGACGGTTGCCTGATAGGCGGGCGTATCGAGTACGGCGAGGTCCTGATCCTCGGCGGCATCCGCGCGTGCGCCCGGCCGCCCGGGGTTGGAACGACGCTCGTAGTAGGCTTCGAGGCCGGCCCCGCCGATCGCTTCGGCCACCGCCTGACATCCGACGCAGCAGACGGCCTGGTCGGCGCCCCCGATGCGAGCAAAAATCGGCCGCGCGACGGGGATCTTCTCGCCGCAATGGAAACAGATACCGCTCGGTGTAGCGTGTGCGGCTGCTCGGCTGCTCATGATGCTCGGAATTGCGGGGCACCCGGAATTCGCCCGGGCTCCAGCGTGCGTATGACCAGGCTGGCATGA
This sequence comes from Burkholderiales bacterium, assembly GCA_044360365.1. Taxonomy (GTDB): domain Bacteria; phylum Pseudomonadota; class Gammaproteobacteria; order Burkholderiales; family WYBJ01; genus WYBJ01. The sequence continues at coordinate 2,235 of JBIKKL010000743.1, forward strand.
TCGACGCAAAGGCGCTCGTGCCGATTGATGTAAATCAACGCGTCCCGGGAGCGGGCGGACGCCGCAGACACCAGTGTCCTGAGTCGGAGAATCGTTGACACCTTGCCGAACGCTAACGCTACTGCGTCAGCGACAAAGTGTCGAAATCGGCGCCAGACGCGAAGGAAACCGCCCCTCAAGTTGAACGCCTGGCGAGGATTCCCGACACAGGACACTAAGTGTCCTGTTCCGCTGATTCGTTCACGAAGTCGCTTAAGCCTTGCGAGGATCGAATCGGGGGTGGCAGTCCACTTGAAAGGTTTGCAGTTTTGATTGTAGTGGGTGGTGAATTGGTCGATTCGCTGAATCAGTTGCCTGACCGACCAGAAGGATCCGCGGCGAATCGCTTTGTCGGTGACGAGGCCAAGGAATCGCTCGCTTGATTCAACCACGAACTATATGTCGGGATGAAATGCATATG
>JBIKKL010000742.1:0-2694 GCA_044360365.1 Burkholderiales bacterium
GCCCGAGATGGACGGCTACATGCTCACGCGCAAGATCAAGGCGGACCACCGCTTCTCGGGCATTCCCGTGGTCATGCACTCCTCGCTCTCGGGCAGCTCCAACCACCAGCTCGGCAAATCGGTCGGCGTCGACGAATACGTGTCGAAGTTCGAGCCGCAGCGGCTGGCGGACACCCTCACACGCCTCCTCGCATAGGCACATCCATGACATCACACGAACTTGCATCGCGCCAGAATTCCGGATTGCTCGATTCGGTCGATCAGCGCACGCAGCTCGCCGGCTCGAATTGCATGGAGATCCTGCTGTTCTCGCTCGGCAGCCCGGAAACATTCGGCATCAACGTCTTCAAGGTGCGCGAAGTGACGCTTACCCCGAGGATCACGAAGACGCCGCACATGCCTACCGGCGTGAAGGGGGTGATCTCCCTGCGCGGCAGCGTCATCCCCGTGATCGATCTGGGTGCTTTCGTCGGCGTGGAGTCCGATTCGGCGCAGCACTGCAGCACACTCATGGTGACGGAATTCTGCGGGCGCATCCAGGGCTTCCTCGTGACCGACGTCGACCGCATCACGCGCGTGGAATGGGATCAGGTGAAGTGTCCGGATCCTACCCTGGCCGGCACCGACGGACTCGTGACGGCCATCACCCGATTGCCCGATGGACGCCTGGTCTCGATCCTCGACGTCGAGCAGATCCTCGCGAATGCCTTCGGCGAACCGGTGATCCCGGAGATCGAAACGATCCCGGACGCATCCGACGTGAACCTCCTGTTCGTCGACGATTCCCCCATCGCCCGACGCGAGATCTCGAACGTACTGGACCGGCTCGGCGTGCGCTACCAGCAAGCCACCAACGGCCGCGAAGCCTGGGAAAAGCTGCAGGCGATGGCAGGTCAGGCACAGGCAGAAGGAATCACCGTCGCGGATCGACTGCAGCTCGTGCTGACCGATGCAGAAATGCCCGAAATGGACGGCTACGTGCTTGCCCGCAACATCAAGACCGATCGGCGCTTCAACGGCATCCCGGTCGTGATGCATACCTCCCTGTCGTCGACCGCCAACGGTGCCATGGGACGCACCATGGGCGTCGACGCCTACGTCGCCAAGTTCGACGCGAGCAATCTTGCGTCGACGCTAGTGCCGCTGCTCAAGGGCCGGCCGCGCAATCCTTCCACTCCGACACTCAACGCCTAACTCCGAGGAATGACCACGATGAGCCAAAGCAATCTGAAATTCCTGGTTGTCGACGACTTCGCAACCATGCGCCGCATCATCCGCAACCTGTTGAAGGAACTGGGCTTCAACAACGTCGACGAAGCCGAGGACGGCGTCAATGCGCTGCAGAAGCTGCGCAACGACCACTTCGACTTCGTAGTCTCCGACTGGAACATGCCCAACATGACCGGCATCGATCTGCTCCGCAACATCCGCGCCGACGAGAACCTGAAGGGGCTCCCCGTTCTGATGGTCACTGCAGAGGCCAAGAAGGAAAACATCATCGCTGCGGCGCAGGCCGGCGCAAGCGGCTACGTGGTCAAACCCTTCACTGCGGCGACGCTCGACGAGAAGCTGAAGAAGATCTTCCAGACCATGAACCGCGAAGGAGCGCCAGCATGAGTGCAGTGGCTGCAGTCAGCGACTCCGACGATCTGCAGGCGCTGTTCGACAGCATCGTTGCCTCCCAGGGCGCACCGGCAACGTCCAACGCCGTTGCGGGGACGGCGCCGGAACTTGCGATTGCCGCAAACGACGCCCCTCAGCTTCTCGCGAAGCTCGGACATCTGACACGAACTTTGCATGAAAGCCTGCGCGAATTGGGATACGACCGCATGGTGGAGGAAGCCGCCTCCTCAATTCCGGATGCTCGCGAACGTCTTGCCTACGTGGCCACGCTCACCGAGCGCGCCGCCCAACGCGTCCTGAACGCAACCGATGTCGCCAAACCCATCCAGGATCGCCTCGGCACCGATGCATCCGTGTTGGCCGATCGCTGGCGCAAGGTGTTCGCGGCGCAAGCCGGCGTCGACGAGTTCAAGGCGCTGTCGGAATCGACGCTCGCCTTCCTCGACGACGTTCCGCGTCAGACGAAGGCAACGGGCGAGCAGCTCCTGGAAATCGTGATGGCACAGGATTTCCAGGATCTGACCGGTCAGGTCATCAAGCGCATCAACGAACTGGTGCACAACTTCGAACGTCAGTTGCTGACGCTGCTGCTAGAGAACACGCCAGCCGAACAACGACCGCCGGGTACTGATTCGCTGTTGAACGGTCCGGTCGTGAACCCAACGCGCGTCGGCGAAGTCGTGCAGACGCAGGCACAGGTCGACGATCTGCTGGAAAGCCTGGGCTTCTAGCCGCGCGATTGTCGGCCATAAGAGATCGAAGGTCGGCGCCTATCGGCGCCGCCCCCAATGGAGACTGGATGCAATGAGCGATTTCGCTGGCAACGAGGAACTGCTGCAGGACTTCCTGACGGAAGCCAACGAGTTGCTGGCCGATCTGGACAATCGCCTGGTCGATCTCGAGAAGACACCGGACGAACCCGGTCTGCTCAATTCCGTATTTCGGAATTTCCACACGATCAAGGGTGGCGCGGGCTTCCTCGGCGTCACCGAACTCGTTCGCCTGTGCCATCTCACCGAGAACCTGTTCGATCGCCTGCGCAATGGCGAAATGACGCTCGATCCGGTCCTG
>JBIKKL010000744.1:0-2689 GCA_044360365.1 Burkholderiales bacterium
CGCTCGTCGGTCCGCTGGTCGGTGCGGCACTGATCGGCGTATTGCCGAGCATGCATTCGCTGTTCAGCTTCACCGGCGTCGCCATGTACGTGGCCGCCTTTCTCGCGCTCATCATGGTGCGTGAACAGCACGTCCGCCCCGCGCATCCGCTGCGCATCGATCTGCGCGGCGACATCGCGCAGTTGTGGCGCGTACCGCAACTGAAGCTGCTGTACTTCATGCAGGTGCTGTTCGCATTCACCGTCTACGGCGCCGTCTCCAACGTCACGCTCTTCACCCTCGAACTCCTGGGGGAGCGTACCCGCTACGCGGGCTTCGCCATCGAGACCTGGGTCGCAATGATGGCGATGGGATTCACCATCGCCAGCATCGTCGTGCTGCCGTATTGGGGACGCATGCTCGACAAGCATTCGACGACCCGCGTGCTGACGATGATCCTGACCGGGACGTTGATCACCAGCATCCTTCTGCCCCTCGTACGCAATCCGCTCGAACTGCTGATCGCGCGCATCGCATTCGCGCTGTTCGTCTCCGGGTTGCCGCCGACGCTGATTCGGATGATCCGCGATCGTGCACCGCACGGCATGGAAGCTCGGACGTTGTCCTACGGCACGGCCATCCAGCAGATGGGCAGCGCAACGGCCCCGCTGGTGGCCGGACTGCTCGCGCCGTATCTCGGCCTGCGCGGCTACTTCGCGCTGGCAAGCATCCTGATCGCGATAGGCTGGTGGTTCTGGCGCCGGATCGCCCGCCACGCCACGGAACGGTTGCCCGACGCCTGAGCGATACGGTGCGGCGCCGGAGTCAGCCTTTGAGCTGCTCGCGCATGCGGGCGAAGATTTCCAGCTGCTTGTCGTGCTCGCCCGCAAACCGCAGCACCACGGTCTGCGCGCCCTGCTCGAGGTAGCCGTTGATGAAATCCGCCGCCCCCGACGCAGCCCCCGAAAAACACGCTTGCCGCTTTTTCAGTACGTCGGGACGCTGGCCATAGTAGCCGGACAGGAAGTCGTTGATGCGCTGCTCGGCCTTGGCAGCGTCTTCGTCGACGGCGATCGTCAGATAGACCGCGGCCTCGACATCGCCGGGACGGCGCCCCGCTGCCTCCGCGATCTCCTGCACCTGACGCCATTGTTCGCCCCAGCGCTTCGAGTCCGGACCGGTGGGAAACCAGCCGTTGAAGTGCTTGCCGGCGCGCTCCAGGGCCGCAGGGGCCGAACCGCCCCCCCAGATCGGCGGGCCGCCCGCTTGATATGGCGTAGGTCCGAGGACACCCTGTTCGACGTGCCAGCGGCCTTCCCAATCGACCGGCTTGCCTGTCCATAGCGCGCGACACAGCCGCACACCTTCCATCAGCGTGCCGACGCGCTTCTCGAACGGTACCCCGGCGGCGCGGAACTCGGCCCGCACATTGGGCACGTCGCTCGCGATACCGACGCCGAGGATGAGCCGCCCTGAACTGACCTGATCGACCGTGGCGATCTGATGCGCCAGCAGGACCGGATTGCGCAACATCGGCAGCAGCACGGCGGTACCCAACTTGACGCGGCGGGTCCGGCCCGCGACGCCAGCCAGGAGCGTGAGCGGTTCATGACGCGGGCGTGCCAACAGCGAATCACCGACCCAGACGGAGTCGTACCCCATGGCTTCGGCCCGCTCGGCCAGCTGCAGCAGCGGCTCGCCCTCGGGCCGGCCCTCCATGATGTTCTCGCGCGTGGGCAGCAGGTAGCCAATGCGTACGGTCATGCGTGTCTCCTCGTTTCGACGCGTGCCTGTAGAGACCCCGAGTTTTACACCAGATCGAGGGAACCCGGGAGCCGGCCCGGGTATTCGGATGAAACAGCAGGACGGGCGAACTGTAACCAGATCCCGCACCGCATCGAATACCATTGCGGAACGAACCTTCCCCGAAAGCGAATCGCATGCATCCGACCTTGCCGCTGCTCCTGACGACCGATTTTCCGCCGCTGCAACGTCGGCGTCTGGAAACGCTGCAGGTCAATCTCGGCTATCGATGCAACCAGGCGTGCCTGCACTGCCACGTCAATGCCGGACCGACCCGAACTGAATCGATGGATGACCCGACGATCGAACTCGTCGTGGAAGTCCTGCGCCGCCGACGCATCGCCACGCTCGATCTCACGGGCGGCGCACCCGAGCTTCACCCGGCGTTTCGCCGCCTCGTCGCTGCGGCACGCGTGCTCGGCACGCAGGTCATCGATCGGTGCAACCTCACGATACTCTCGGAACCCGGACAGGAAGATCTCTCTGCTTTTCTCGCGCACCAGGGTGTGGAGATCGTCGCCTCCCTGCCCTGCTACTCTGCCGCCAACGTGGATCGCCAGCGGGGCGACGGCGTCTTCGAGCGCAGCATCGCAGGGCTGCGCGACCTCAATGCACGGGGCTACGGCCAGGGTGGGGCGCTGCGCCTCAACCTCGTCTACAACCCGCAGGGACCTTCCCTGCCGCCGCCGCAAGGGCCGCTCGAAGCCGACTACAAGCGCGAACTCGAGCAGCACTTCGGGATCCGCTTCGATCGCCTCTACGCGCTCGCGAACATGCCGATCCAGCGCTTCGGCAGCACCCTGGTGAGCAAGGGCACGTTCGGCACCTACATGCAGTTGCTGCGGTCGGCACACCGCGACGACAACCTCGACAACGTGATGTGCCGGACGCTGGTGAGCGTCGACTG
>JBIKKL010000745.1:0-2687 GCA_044360365.1 Burkholderiales bacterium
TGGGTCTGGCTGCTTGGCCTGGGAGCGGGAACGGCTGGCGTCGCCATCGCCGGTCTTTTCTTCACGCGACGGGTACTTGGCACACCGCCTCTTGCGAGTTTGCGGCAACTCGCCTGAACGTGGCCGGCGTGGCGGTATCGATTCACTGCTTATCCGGTCGCTCCAGGGATGGGAACGATCCGGTGGTGTCAGCTATACTGCCGGGCTCCGGAGGGCACTCATGATCGAAACTCTAGCCGCGGTGTTCGTGCTGATCGTGGTCGGCGCACTGATGCTCCTGCTGGCGAAGGTCAACGCACTCACTCGCGCGACCAATGCGGCCATCGTCGGCCAGGCGGAGGCGAACGAACAGCGCAAACATGCGCTCGTGGGCGAGCTGCGGGACCACCTGGAACGCCATGGCGATCGTCTGACGTCGAGCCTGACCGACGGCTCCGAGCGTCTGCGCGGGGTCGTGAGCAGCGACCTGAAGCATGCACGCGAGGCGATGCAGGTACTGCAATTGTCGCAGCAGCACGAGCTCGCGACGTTTCGAGAAGCCGTGCTCTCGAGATTGGCGGAGATGAGCCTCGCCCTGCAGTCGCGGCTCACCGAACAGGGCACCGCGGATCGCGATGTCATGCAGATATCCCTCAAGGACATGGCGCAGGAGCTGAAGGTCGCGATGGAAGCGCTGTCTTCCCGTACCGATGAGCGCATGGAGCAGATCCGGTCCAGTGTCGATCAGCGTCTGGAGCAGATTCGAGGCAGTGTCGCGGAGCGGCTCGACGAAGGATTCCGCAAGACGAACGAGACCTTTGCCGATGTGATGGCCCGACTGGCGATCATCGACGAAGCACAGAAGAAGATCGACGGACTGACCACCAACGTGGTCAGTCTGCAGGAATTGCTGGGCGACAAGCGGGCGCGGGGCGCATTCGGAGAGGTGCAACTGGAAGCGCTGGTGCGCAACACGTTGCCTCCGAACGCCTGGGAGATGCAAAAGACGTTGTCGAACGGCACCCGGGTGGATTGCGTGTTGCGCCTGCCCGAACCCACGGGCATGATCGCCGTGGATTCGAAGTTTCCGCTCGAGAACTACCACCGAATGTATACGGTGGGCGTCGCCGAAGCGGAGCGCGGTCAGGCAGAGCGGGCCTTCAAGGCGGACTTGCGAAGGCACGTCGACGACATCGCCGACAAGTACATCATTGCAGGCGAAACGTCCGACGGAGCGGTCATGTTCGTGCCCGCCGAAGCGGTATTTGCGGAGATCCATGCGTATCACCCCGAAGTCATCGATCATGCGCACGCCCGTCGCGTGTGGATCGTTTCGCCTACGACGCTCATGGCCGTCCTCAATACGGCCCGTGCGGTCATCAAGGATGTCGAAACGCGCCGTCAGGTACATGTCATCAAGGATGCACTGGGCAAGCTCGCCAAGGATTTCTCACGCTTCGACGAGCGAATGCGCAAGCTCGCGGATCACATCCGTCAGGCCCACGAGGACGCCGAGCGCGTGCATATATCGAGCGTGAAGATCACGCAGCGGTTTGCGCAGATCGAAAGCGTCGATTTCGAGCACGACGAAGGCGCGAATGCGCCTTTGCTCGTTTCCGTCGCAGGCGCTGCGTCCGATGCGGCCCGTCCGGCCGAATAAAGTTCACGGGCGAACGAGACATCCCGTGGGTTTCAGCATCGGCAACTGGCGACGTTCGCGAATTCTCAGGAATCATTCGATCGACGACGAGCTTTGGCGTGTAGCCCTCGGTCGGTATCGCTTCCTTCAGGGCCTCACCGCTGACGAGATTCAGCGATTGCGCGATCGCGTCGTCGTCTTCCTGCACGACAAATCCATCCATGGTGCAGGCGAGTTGGAACTCGACGCTTCGATGCGCCTCGCGCTTGCGATCCAGGCGTGCATACTCGTGCTCAACCTGCCCGAAGACTGGTACGACGGCTGGGTGGAAATCATCGTCTATCCGGACGAGTTCATGCCGGACGTCGAGTGGCAGGACGAGTACGGGGTCGTTCACTCGGGCAAGGAAGTGCGCTCCGGTGAGGCGTGGTTGAACGGTCCGGTCGTGCTGTCATGGGCCGACATCGGAGAAGACTTCGCCGACGGCATCAACGTCGTGATCCACGAGTTCGCGCACAAACTCGATATGCTCAACGGGGACGTCGATGGATATCCGCCCTTGCACGCCGAGATGCAAAGGCAATCGTGGGTCGACGCATTCACCAAGGCATTCGAGGACTTTCGACGGCGCGTTGATCGCGGCGAAGACACCTGCATCGATCCCTATGCCGCCGAGTCACCCGGCGAATTCTTCGCCGTGGTGAGCGAGGTATTCTTCGAGCGGCCGGAGTTCGTGGGCGACGATTATCCCGACGTCTACGCGCAACTTGCCCGGTTCTATCGTCAAGACCCCTATGCGCGGCATCAGGCGGCGGGGCTGCTCGCCGAGGATCCTACATGAGTATCGCTGCGCGAATCGGCGTCGGCATGGGGGGGCTCGCAATGTCGGGGCGCTCTCTGGCGAACGAAAGCCCGGCCGGCTACGCGACAGCTGCCGTGCTCGCACTTTGCCTCGTTCTCGTCGGTACCGCGTGGTTGCTTCTCCTGCACTTCCGCCGCATCGAGCGGGCCTATCGTGAAGCCCCGGATCGCGCATGGTCCGCATTGGCCGGATTGCGCGAAGGCGTCA
>JBIKKL010000746.1:0-2684 GCA_044360365.1 Burkholderiales bacterium
ACCCCGAGTTCATTGGCAATCTCCCGCCAACTCTTGCCCGCCTGCCTCAACTCCAACGCCCTGTCCCTTCTAAAAACCACCTTCGGCCTCCCCAGCGCTTTTCCCGATTTCGTCCCCCTCTGCCTGGCATGCTCGATCCCCGCCATCACCCGCTCACAAATCAAGGACCTCTCAAACTCCGCCATGGCCGCGATCATGGTGAACATGGCCTTCCCCATCGGTGTCGAGGTGTCCACTGCTTCCTGATGCGACACGAAATCGATCCCCAGCCCCCGGAACTCTTCTAGTGCGTTGACCAGTTGCCGGACACTCCGGGCAAACCGGTCGAACCGCCAAACCACGACGACATCGAACCTCCCCCGCTTGGCGTCGGCCATCAGCCGGTCCAGACCCGGCCGGCGTTCCCTGGCCCCGCTCATCCGGTCGCTGTAGATATCATGCACCTCCCTGATTTCGCTACTCGAAGCCGAGCTTCAGGCACGGCTACCACGCAAAATGGAAGAAATGGCCCTCTGATTTCGCTACTCAGAATTGGCCCACTTTGATCCTCTGATTTGGCCCCCTCCAAGACCCTGCTTGGCCTGTTTTTGGCAGGCTGGCAGGATGCAAAGGAGAGCCAAAATGGAGTTGTTTGAAACAATCCGGCGCGAGTACGCCGCCGGAGCGACCATCAAAGCGTTAGCCCGGAAACACGGCGTTCATCGCCGGATGATCCGCCAGGCGATCGCCAGCGCGATTCCGCCGGAACGGAAATCCGCCGAGCGGGAGCAGCCGAAACTCGGGCCGCTGACCGCGATCATCGACCAGATTCTGGAACAGGACCGGCAAGCCCCGCGCAAGCAGCGGCACACGGCCCATCGTATCTGGACCCGATTGAAAGCCGAGCATCCCGACCACCCGGTCGCCGAATCCACCGTGCGCCGATATGTCCGGAAGCAGAAGCTTGCGATGGGGTTGAAGGGCCGCGAAGTGTTCGTGCCGCAAACCTATCACTGGGGTCAGGAGGCGCAGGTGGATTGGTACGAAGCGCAAGCTGTTCTCGGTGGCGAGACGAAGAAACTGCAGATCTTCGCCATGCGCAGCATGGCGAGCGGCGGCGCTTTTCATCGGGCCTACACCAACGCCACGCAGCAGGCATTTCTGGAAGCGCACGAGTTGGCGTTCGCCTACTTTGGCGGCGTCTTCGCCACACTTCGTTACGACAATCTGAAGCTGGCGGTGAAGAAGATTCTGCGCGGCTATCAGCGCGAGGAGACAGCCCGGATGCTGGCGTTCCGGTCGCACTGGGGGTTCCAGAGTGAATACTGCAATCCAGCGCGGGGCAATGAAAAGGGCGGGGTGGAAAGCGAGGTGGGCTGGTTCCGCCGAAACTGGTTGGTGCCGGTGCGGGAAGCCGCGAATTTGCTCGAGTTTAACGCGCATTTGGAAGGATGGTGCGCGGCCAGCCAGGACCGGATGATTCACGGGCGGCAGACGAGTGTGGGGGAGGCGATGCAGCAGGAACGGCCCCACTTACTGCCTTTGGCGGACCTGCGGTTTGGCGTCAGCGAGTCGCTCTTTCCGGTCATCGTCGACGGCCACGGCTGTGTGCGCGCCAAGACGAATCGCTACTCCACTCCGCTCGGCTCTGGCATTCGCAGTGAGGTGGTGTTGTGGCCCAACGAGGTGTATGTCTATCACGGGCGGGACTGCGTGGCGCGGCATGCGCGTTGTTATGGGCGCGGGTATGAGTTCTTTGAGCTGGATCACTATCTCGATGTGCTGGAAAAGAAGCCGGGAGCGTTGGCGGGTTCGACGCCGTTGGAACAGTGGCGCGCGGCTGGCCGGTGGCCGGAGTGTATGGACCAGTTGTGGGCAAGGATGATTGAGCGAAACGGAAGACTGGTAGCGGCGCGGGACATGGTGGGGTTGATTCGGATTGCCAATGTAGAAGGCTGGCCGCGGATGATTGCGGCTGTTGAGGAAGCGTTGCGGCTAGGGACCTGCGACGGGAGTGCGGTGCAGTACATCTTCCGCGAGCCGGACGCGGCGGTGCGCGAACGGTACCAGATGGCGCTGGCCGAGGAACTGGCGCAGTTTGAACGGCCGATGCCGGAGATGGATGAATACGATCAGTTGCTGAGCGGGAGGATTCAGTGAAACAGGAGGCGCAAGCATTGGAGATCGCCAGTGTGCAGCAGTATTGCCGGGCGGCGCGGTTGCCGGCGGTAGCTGCAAACTTTGTTCGGCTGGCTGGGCAGGCGGCCAAGGAAAACCATACCTATATAAGGTATCTGGAGGCGTTACTGCAGGTGGAGTGCGAAGAGCGGGATCGGCATGCCGTCGAAAATCGAATTCGCGATGCGCAGATTCCACGGCTGAAGGCACTGGATGGTTTCGACTACTCGAAGACGCCGATGGTGCCGGCGGCGCGGATTCGAGAGCTGGCGGAGGGCGGGTATATCGACCGCTCGGAGCCGGTCGTTCTGATTGGGGATTCTGGAACGGGGAAGACGCATTTGGCGACTGGGTTGTGTCTGGCGGCGTGCCGGCAGAAGCGGCGCGTGCGGTTCACGACGGCGGCCGGCTTAGTCAACGAACTCATTGAAGCCAAGCAGCAGAACCAGGTGCGGCGGGTGATGGCAAAGTGGCAGAAGTACGAACTGATTGTGGTGGACGAACTGGGCTATGTGCCGCTGACTGAT
>JBIKKL010000747.1:0-2679 GCA_044360365.1 Burkholderiales bacterium
TCGAAGTAGCGCGACTGCAAGCCGCTGACTGTCTGCGGATCCTCTGCGAGCGCGCGACTCAGTGCTTGCGTCAGCGTTGCAAAGGGCGATGCTGCGGCATCGATCTCGCTGCCCCACGTCGCCTGCCAATGCGCTTGCGCCGCGGCAAGCCGCCGGGCGAGATCATCCAGTGCACCTTTCGAGTGGGTCATGGATGCGTCGGTCGGTGCATGTCGGCGCGCCTAGTGCGTCAACTCGAACAGCATGTGCGTACCCCAGATGCTGGCGATGCCAAGGCCGATCAGCAGGACCTGCCCGGCGGAATGCAGGGGCTCCGGGCGCTTGTGCAGACCTGGAATCAGGTCGGCAACGGACACGTAAAGCATGCTTGCTGCGGCGAATCCCAGGAGCGTGGGGATCCATTGTTCCACGAACGATAGCGCGAGGTAGCCGAGCAGGCCGCCGATCACCGTCGCGACGCTCGACAGGAGATTGACCGCAAACGCCTTGGCCTTCGAGTAGCCCGAATGGAGCAGAATCAGAAAATCCCCGACCTCCTGCGGTATCTCGTGCGCGATGATGGCAAGTGCGGTCACGAAGCCCACCTGGGTGTCTGCGAGAAATGCAGCGGCGATCAGGATGCCGTCGACGAAATTGTGCACGGTATCGCCGATCATGATCATCGTGCCGCTGCGGCCGTGGTCGCCTTGACTCACGTGGGGATCGTGCACTTCGCATCGTTCCTCGTGGCAGTGACGCCACAGCACGAGCTTTTCCAGGACGAAGAAGAACAGAATGCCTGCCAGGACGGTCAGTGCCGTGCCCTGAATGCTGTCCCCTTCGTTGAAGGCATGCGGAAGTATTTCCAGAAAGACAGCCCCCAACAGCGCGCCGACGGCGAAGCTGATCAGCATCGGCACCTTGGCTGGCTTCAGGCGCAAGGCGAATGCGGCTGCGGCCAGTACGGATAACACGCCGCCGGCCAGGCACGTCAGTAGGATCCAAGCGAGAGTGGGCAAAACGGTTCCGATCGAAAGATGCTGCAGGTCTCGAAATTATACGGACCCTGTCAAGAGCCCCTCGCTGCGTATCGTGGCTCGCCCGCTACTGATCGAGCCAGATCAGCGCGGCCATGCGTCCGGTAGCCGGGTTGTAGCGGTGGCTGTAGAAGCGATGCGGCGCCGAATAGGTGCACATGCCACCGCCGTAGACGTCGTGCACGCCGCAATGGGCCAGACGCTGTCGACCGAGACTGAACAGGTCGGCCATCCACTTGCCGGGGCGATGCGATCTGAATGCGCCGGTCGCGGCAGGATCGATGTCGCAGAATGCCTGGCGGACTTCGTCGCCGACTTCGAAGGCCTCAGGGCCGATCGCCGGACCGAGATAGGCCATCAAGGTCTCGGGCGCAACTCCGAGCGCAGCGACGGTGTTTTCGACCACGCCTGACGATAAACCGCGCCAACCCGCATGAGCGACGCCGACGCAGGTGCCGGATCGGTCCGCGAGCAGCACGGGCATGCAGTCGGCGATCTTGACCGCACAGACTACGCCGCGCGCATGCGTGAACGACGCATCTGCCTCGACGAGGCCGACAACGTCGTCCGCGTGAACCGCGCGCGGTCCGTGAACCTGTCGCAGCCAACGTATCGGTGGCGGGGCGAGTGTCGCCAGCCGGCGCTTGTTTTCCAAGACATCTGCGGGATCGTCGGCGGTGAGATCGCCTATGTTGAAACTGGCATAGCCCCCCTTGCTTACACCTGCGCTGCGTGTGGTGATCATGGCACGGACGCGGGCAGGCGCAGGCCAGTCAGGTGTGATCCAGTCTTCAGGCAGTGTCATCTCGGGTCGATTCTCTCAGTTGCAGCAATGCGTATCTCAGGTCGGCGGGCAGACGCGAATGCCAGCGCAAGCGGATGCCCGTGCGCGGATGATCGAGTTCGAGTTTCATCGCGTGCAGGGCCTGGCGCTGCAGGGTCACCGCCGCAGAAAGCGGGCGCTGCGCACCGGATTTATACACGGGGTCGCCGATCAACGGATGACCGATCGACGTGAGGTGGACTCGGATCTGGTGCGTTCGGCCCGTATCGAGCTGGCACTCGAGGCGGGTCGCGCCGGCATATCTCTCCACGGGCCGATATCGGGTGCGTGCGCTGCGCCCGGCGGAAACGATCGCCATGCGTGTTCGTTGCGTGGGATGACGGCCGATCGGTGCATCCACTTCGCCGGGTCGATCGACCTCGCCGTGGACGAAGGCGCAGTAGAGGCGCGTGACCGTTCGTGCCTGCAGTTGCCGCACCAGACTCGTGTGCGCGGGCAGCGTCTTGGCGACGACGAGCAGGCCGCTCGTATCCTTGTCGAGGCGATGCACGATGCCGGCCCGCGGGAGTGCAGCAAGTGCGTCGGCATGGTGGAGCAGGGCATTGAGCATCGTCCCCTGCCAGTTGCCGCTGCCGGGGTGGACGACCAGCCCGGCAGGCTTGTCGATCACGATCAGGTCGTCGTCTTCGTAGACGATCTCGAGTGCCAATGCTTCCGGTTGATATGCGGTGACGTCCGGCATCGGCGCCGCGTCGATCTCGATGCGCTCGCCGCCCCAGACTTTCTGTTTGGGCTTGGCCGAGCCGCCTTGCACACGTACCTGCTCGCTTTTCACCCAGCCTGCGATGCGGCTGCGGGAGTGCTCAGGCAGCAGCTTCG
>JBIKKL010000123.1:0-9994 GCA_044360365.1 Burkholderiales bacterium
GAAATTCGGTGCCTGGCACGTGCCAGGCACCGAATTTTTGGTTTTCTGGAGGAGACGTCATGACCGGGCAGTCAGCCTATCCCCATTTGCTCGCGCCGATGACGATGGCCGGCAAGCGCCTGCGCAACCGCGTCGTCCATGCTTCGATGACGACCCGGCTGGGGGTCAATACGCGGGTCACGGATCGTCTGGTTCAGTACTACGCGAATCGCGCGGCAGGCGGTGCGGGGCTGATCGTCACCGAGCCGCTCAGCATGGCGCGACACCAGGAAGTGAACTACAAGGTGCGTGCGTACGACGACCAGGAACTCGACGGCCTCCAACGCATGGCGGAGGCCGCCGAGTCGCGCGACTGCCGATTGCTCGGACAGGTTCAGGATCCGGGGCGTGGGCGCCATACGCCGGGGCGGGTCGCCGATCCCATCGCGCCCACCGCGCAACCCGACGATTTGAGTTGGGGCGTGCCGAGGGCACTCGCGGCCGACGAGATTCGAAGCATGATTGCCGAGTTTGCCGAGTCGGCGGCTCGCATACAGCGCTGCGGCTTCAGTGGCGTCGAGATCTCCTGTGGCCACGGCCATCTCTTTCATCAGTTCCTGTCGCCCTGGTCGAACTTGCGCGAGGACGAGTACGGAGGTGACCGTGGCGGTCGCGTTCGCTTCGTGGGCGATATCGTCGATGCCATTCGGGCGGCTTGCGGCACCGGGTTCATCATCGGATTGAAGTTGCCGGGAGACGATGGGGTGCCTGGCAGCATCGGCGCTGAGGAAGCCGCTGCGATCGCCGTCGAACTGACGCGCACGCGCACCGTCGAGTATCTCTGCTTTACGCAGGGCAGCCACGCACGCTCGCTCGAAATGCACGTGCCCGATGGTCATGGCCCCCGCGCACCGTACATGCCATTGCTTGCCCAGCTGCGCAAGACTTTGCCGGCGGCCGTACCGGTCGTTGCCCTGGGGCGCATTACCGATCCTGCCGAAGCCGAAGGGATCCTCGCCCGAGGCGAAGCCGAACTGATTGGCCTGGGGCGCCCGCTCGTCACGGATCCCGCTTGGGTCAACAAGGCCGCAGCCGGCCGTGCCCACGACATACGCTATTGCGTCTCCTGCAATTCGTGCTGGGGCCTCAATGTGTCCGGGGTGCCGATTGCCTGCGACAACAATCCGCGCGTCGCTGCAACCGACGAAGTCGAGTATCGCCCGGCCAAGGCGGCGAAGCGTCGCCGGGTAGTGGTGGTTGGAGCGGGTGTCGCCGGCTTGGAAGCGGCCTGGGTTGCTGCGGAGCGCGGGCACGACGTGACGGTTTTCGGTCGTTCGGGCGAAGTCGGGGGCAAGGTCAAACTGCGTTCGTTGCTGCCGGGGGGCGAGGCGCTGAGCAGCATCTTCGATTATCAGTATGCCCTTGCACAACGCGCCGGTGCGAAGTTCGAACTGGGTGTCGATGCGGGTGTCGACGACATCCGGCGGGCGAACGCGGACTGCGTAATTCTCGCGACCGGATCCCGCATGATCGCCCCTCGATGGATCCCCGAGGAGGCGCGGGTGCAAGGCTGGGTGCCCGACCTGCGCGCGGCCATGGCCGATCTCGTCGCCGTGCGAGAACGTCAGTCGGGCGTCGCGGCCATCTTCGATATGGACCACACCGAAGGGACGTATGCATCGGCGCAGCGCCTGCGTGAGGTATTCGATCAGGTCTGGATCGTCACGCCGCGCCACGCGATCGCGGACGAGACGTCGCTCGTCACCCGTCAGGGGATACTGCGGCGCATGAGCCGCGAGGGGATACGCCTGGCATATCTATCGGAACCGCGTTGGACCGACCGTATGGAAAGCGGCGCGCTCGAAATCGAACAGGTCTATACCGGTGAGCGCACCGTGCTCGAACCTCTGGCGTTTCTGGCGTACGCAACGCCACGCTTGCCGGATCAGCGTCTGGTGGAGCCTCTCAAGGCCGCAGGCATCGAGACCTGCCTGGTCGGAGACTGCGTCATGGCGCGCAACATCATGGCGGCGACTGCGGAGGGGCATGCGGCGGGAAATGCCGTTTGAGTGAAGGCGACGCCTCTGCGTCGCGTGGCGCGGAGACTACGATGAGCACTACGATGGTTCGAGGAGTATCCATGCAGATCGACTTGGGGCGGTCGGATTCGAGACGTCGGCAGCGACTCTGGGTTCGGCGAGCAGTGGGCGTCACCCTCGCCGCGTGCGCCGTATTGGCGAGTGCCGCGGCGGATGCGCAGCCGTATCCGCGCAGTCCGGTTCATCTGATCGTGCCGTACCCGCCGGGTGGGGCGACCGATCTCATCGGACGCCAGCTCGGCGCAGAGATGTCCAGGCGGCTCGGTCAGCCGGTCGTGATCGACAACCGGCCCGGGGCCGCGGGCACGATCGGCATGAAGGCCATGACGGCGGCACGACCGGACGGCTACACCCTGGGGCTGGGCACGTCAGGCACGGTCTCGGTCGACATCACCCAGGAGAAGCTGCCGTACCATCCCGGGGCGGACATGATTGCGGTCGCGCCCGTGATGGCGATCTATTTCGTGATCTTCGCCAATCCGAGTTTCCCGCCGGGTAGCGTGCAGGAATTGGTGAAGCTCGCGAAGGGGTCGCCGGGGAAGATCAATTTTGCCTCGTCCGGAACGGGTGGGGCGCCGCACCTCGCGAGCGAACTGCTCATGGCGCGAGCAGGAATCAGAATGCAGCACGTCCCCTACAAGGGTGCCGCACCGGCGATCACGGATGTCGTGAGCGGCCAGATCGAGTTGATGACGGGCGACGCGAACACCGCCTTGCCGTTCATCAACAGCGGTCGCCTCAAGGCTCTCGCCGTGACGGGGCCGGAGCGCATGGAACTGCTGCCCAAGGTGCCCACGGTGGCGGAAAGCGGCTTTCCGGGGTTCGATGCCGGCAACTGGTTCGGGTTGTTCGTTCCCGCCGGGACGCCGCAGGAGATCGTGGCGACGTTGGCGAAGGCCGTTCAGGCTTCGGTCGCCACGCCCGAGTTCAAGCAGCGCATCGTGCCGCTCGGCGGACGCACGCTGCAGCTCGACAATGCAGGCTTCTCGCGCTTCATTGCCGCAGAAACGAAGAAGCGTTCCGATCTCATCAGGACGAACAAACTCGATCTGGGCAAGTAAAGCTCATCGATCCGAAACGATGGCCGCAGGACGGCGATCGTTTGGGGTCGATCGCCCGTGTGCAACCCTGATTGCCAGGGTGATTCGATCGAGTGCGGCGTTCGCTGCATCAGGCAGCAGTGCCGATGGCCTCGTCCGAGAACCAGCGCAGGAGTTCCGCGTTGATCTCGTCGGGGGCTTCTGCCTGAATCCAGTGGCCGACGCCGCGGATGACCTTGACGTGGCGATTCGGCCCGGTGGAGGCAAGGTAGCGGGTGTCTTCGGGGGTTGCGGTGGCATCGTATTCGCCCCACATGAAGAGCGCTGGTGCGTGGAAGTCGGCGAGGATGTCCTTCAGTCGGCGGCGCTGCACTTCGCCCCGACTGTGATAGCGACAAATGGTCGTGGCCAGCACATAGGCTTCATAGACGATCGGCTCGACGCTCGCATTCGCGTGCAGCATGCGCGCAATGAGATTGTGTCTGAGGGCACCCTCCTGGTCTTCACCATCGAGGTGTCGCCAGCGTACCAACTCCGGCGAAGGCAGCTGCGGCGTGGCGCTTCCCGCGCTGCCCAGCAGTGCGATCCGCCGGACATTGCCACGCTTCTCGACGATGCGGGAAGTGATGGAACCTCCGAAAGAGAAGCCCGCCATGTCGATCGGCGGTCGACCGCCGAGCAGCTCGTCGAGTGATGCAAGCGCGAACTCCGCGATTTCCTGCGATCCGACGCCCTTCGGAACGTCGTCCGAATCGCCGAATCCCGGCAGGTCCGCAAGGATCAGCTGCCGATGCCTGGCGAGCGGTTCGATGTTGCGGATCCAGTGCAGCCAGCTGCCGTGGCCGCCGTGGATCAGTACGAGTGGTTCGCCCTGGCCGAAGATGCGCCACTTCATCATTCGGCCATCGGCAAAAGGAGCGGTGCGGTGCTCGGCGAGTGCGTCGAGTCGGTCAATGTAGTCGCGGGCTTCGGCGTGATTCATGATGCGTAGTGAGGGGTGGGGATGGTGCGATGACGCCCCACAGTGTAGCAGGGTCTACGAAGTGGACCAACGTCGACAAGTGTCCCTCGCAGGGCGCCGGCGCGTCGATTTCTTGCAACCCTCTGCCGGACGTCGATGGTGCACCTGGTCCGAGGAAGTGACCGACGATCAATAGTCCACAATATGACGCCGCCACGTGCGATTGCATTGGAGTCCACGCATCGAAGTGCGACAACAGGTACCGGTGCTCCGCGCAGTATGGCATCATCGCATGGTGGTCGAATTCGATTGAGATCAGTCGAAGCCGCAATCTGGCATTCCTCGTTGCACCAACGAGGCTGCATTCCCGAAGATCCGCCGCAGAGGCGGGCGATGTGGAATGCGGATGGCATGGAAGGAGGAGTCGATGGGCGTTTACCTCGTCCGGCGCACGGCACTGCTGCTCGTCACAGTGTTCGGCGTGTCCGTGATCATCTTTGCGCTGATGCGCATCGTTCCCGGCAACATCGCCGACATCCTGTTCGATTCCTCCGGGTATATCGACGCCGTCGAGAAGGCGAAGATCGAAGCGGAACTCGGTCTCGACAAGTCGCTGGTGCAGCAGTACACGGGTTGGATCGGGGGGCTGTTCCAGGGCGATTTCGGCTACTCCTACATGAGCGAGCGGCCGGCGATCTCGGAGATCGGTCCGCGGCTGCCGGTGACGCTGAAGCTCGCCGGACTCACGCTTTTCTTTACGGTCATCTTCGGGATCCCGCTCGGGGTCTGGAGTGCGGTCCGTCAGAACGGCTTCGTCGACAACACGCTGAGAGTGGTCACGCTGAGCGCACTGTCGCTGCCTTCCTTCTGGTGCGGACTGCTCGTGCTCATGTTCGCCGTTCACGTATTCGGCACCATTCCGATCTACGCCGATGATCCCAAGAGCATTTGGCACGAGCTTGCGCTGTTGAGCGTTCCTGCCCTAGTGGTGGGTTTCAGAAGTTCGGCACTCATCGTCCGGCTGACGCGCTCCTCGATGCTCGAAGTGCTGCGTCAGGACTACATTCGCACTGCGCGGGCGAAAGGCGCTTCGGAGAACACGATCAACTATCACCACGCGCTCAAGAACGCGATCCTGCCGATTATCACGCTGCTCGGCATCGAGGCGGCACAGCTCCTGGGCGGACTGGTGGTGATGGAAACCGTATTCAACATCCCGGGCCTGGGTCGCTACCTCGTCGAAGCCATCAAGTGGCGCGACTATCCGATCGTGCAGAATCTGGTGCTCTTCAGCGCCTTTGCCGTGGTGATCTGCAACTTCGTCGTCGACATGCTCTACGCCGTGTTCGATCCGCGCATCAAGTACACAGACTGAGCGCAGTAAGCTGGAGGAGACGCAATCATGAGTTCAACCTCACCCGAAGTGCGCGCCCCGGGCACCGTCCGGGACGAAGCGGCTACCGGGCAGTTCGACGCGGATCTCGACAAGGCAGGTGCGAACGTCAATTCGCGCTGGGGAATGGCGCTGTTTTTGCTGAAGCGCTACCCGCTCGGTGGGGTGGGCATCGTGATCGTGATCGGATTTTTTGCGGTGGCTTTGCTGGCACCGTACATCACCTGGTACGACCCGCTGTCGACGAACCCGTCCATCTCGCTCGCGAAGCCGAGTCTCGATCACCCGATGGGCGCGGACTTCATGGGGCGCGATCTCTACAGCCGCATCGCGTATGGCGCACAGACCTCGCTTGTCGTTGCCTTCGGTGCAACTGTCCTCGGTGTGCTGTTGGGCGTACTGATCGGTCTCTCGTCGGGATTCTTCGGTGGCGCGTTCGATCTCATCGTCCAGCGCTTCATCGACATGCTGCAGGCCTTGCCCACGCTGATCCTCGCGATGGCCATGGCCGCGGCCCTGGGGCCCTCGCTGACGAACACGATGATCGCCATCGCGATCCCGAAGTTGCCGAGCATCGCGCGAGTCGTTCGCGCCAACACCTTGTCGCTACGGGAGATGCCCTTTGTCGAAGCGGCCCGTGCCATGGGCATGAGCGAGATGCGCATTGCGCTTCGTCATGTGCTGCCCAATACACTGGCGCCGCTCATCGTGCTGGCGACTGCCGGGCTGGGCAGTGCGATTCTGGTCGAAGCCTCACTTTCGTTCCTGGGCCTCGGGGTTCCGGAGCCGCATCCGTCCTGGGGGCGGATGCTCTCCGAATCGGCCGCCGAGTATGCGCGCACGGCACCCTGGCTCGTGATCTTCCCGGGGCTCGCCATCACGCTGGCCGTATTCGGCACGAACCTGCTCGGGGATGCGATCCGCGACATCCTCGATCCGCGTCAGCGTACGTCCAACTAGGAGCGAGGCGGCATGGATACGAACCGTTTGGGTCATGCACCCGGCGCGGCGCAGAACGGGGCAGGGGCAGGTCGGGCCTTGCTGGAAGTCGATGGTCTGAAGACCTATTTCTTCGTGCGCCAGGGCGTGGTCAAGGCCGTCGAGGACGTGTCGTTCTCGCTTGCCGCCGGCGAGAAGCTTGCCATCGTGGGAGAGTCGGGCTGCGGCAAGAGCATGACGGCGCTTTCGATTCTGCGCCTGGTGCCGGATCCGCCCGGGCGCATCGTGGCGGGCAGCGTGAAGCTCGACGGCCAGGATTTGCTGAAGCTGCCCGAAGCGGAAATGCGCAAGGTGCGGGGCAATCGAATCTCGATGATTTTCCAGGAACCGATGACGTCGTTGAACCCCGTCATTTCGGTGGGCAAGCAGATCGCCGAAGCGGTGATCCTCCATCAGAACGTCTCGAAGCAGGAGGCCGCCGACAAAGCCGTGGAGATGTTGGCGCTGGTGAAGATTCCCGAGGCTTCGCGTCGAGCCAAGGAGTACCCGCACCAGCTCTCGGGCGGGATGCGACAGCGCGCAATGACGGCCATGGCGCTCGCGTGCAATCCGCAGCTGCTGCTCGCCGACGAGCCGACTACCGCCCTAGACGTCACGATCCAGGCGCAGATCCTCGATCTGATTCTGGAACTGCAGGAGCGCCTCGGCACGGCGGTCGTGTTGATCACGCACGATCTTGGCGTCGTCGCCGAGACCGCCAAACGCGTCATCGTGATGTACGGCGGGCGCAAGGTGGAGGAGGGCTCGGTCGAGGAGATCTTCGAGCAGCCACAGCATCCGTACACGGAAGGGTTGCTGGCGGCCGTGCCGCATCTGTCCGCCATGTCCGGCAAGCCGCGCAGCGCCCGCTTGCAGGAGATCCCGGGGATGGTGCCGGCGCTCGTGAACCTGCCGAAGGGCTGTACCTTTGCGCCCCGTTGCGCCTACGCAAGCGACCTCTGTACAGCCGAGTATCCGCCCTACGAACAGAAGCGCCCCGGGCACATGGCGGCCTGCTGGCATTCGGACAAGCTCAAGGGAGGTCCTTCTCATGCCTGACGGCGCGCTGCAGACTCCTGCACACGGCGACAACAAGACGCCGGTCCTCGAAGTTCGCGATCTGAAAAAGCATTTCCCCGTCCGCAAGGGATTGCTTCGTACGATCGCGGGGCACGTGTATGCGGTGGATGGCGTGAGCTTCTCCATCGCGCCGGGCGAGACGCTGGGACTGGTCGGGGAGAGCGGCTGCGGCAAATCGACGGTCGCGCGTGCGGTGATCCGGCTGATCGAGCCGACTTCGGGCGAGGTCCGAATCATGGGCAAGGACATCCTGCCCCTGACGAAGACGCAGATGCGCGAGCATCGTCGTCATGCGCAGATCATCTTTCAGGATCCTTTTTCGTCCCTCAATCCGCGCATGTCTGCCGGGGATATCGTGGGCGAACCGCTGCAGGTGCACGGCATCGGCACGAAGAAGGAACGCCAGGAGAAGGTTGCCGCGTTGTTCGATCGCGTGGGGTTGCGGCCGTCGCAGATGAACAGTCTGCCGCACCAGTTCTCGGGGGGGCAGCGTCAACGGATCGGCATTGCGCGGGCGCTCGCGCTCGGGCCGCGTCTGATCGTCGGCGACGAACCCGTGTCGGCACTCGACGTGTCGATCCAGGCGCAGGTGATCAACCTGCTGATGGATCTGCAGCAGGAAAGCAATCTGTCCTATCTCTTCATCGCCCACGATCTTGCGGTGGTCGAGCACATCAGCCATCGCGTGGCGGTGATGTACCTCGGTCGGCTCGTAGAGCATGCGGACAAGACGACGCTCTTCACGCGACCTCTGCATCCCTATACCGAAGCCTTGTTGTCGGCGGTGCCGGTCCCGAATCCGCGGTTGAAACGCGAGAAGCGCGTGATTCAGGGGGACGTGCCCAGCCCCATCAATCCGCCTTCGGGATGTCACTTCCACACCCGTTGCCCCTATGCGAGCGAGCAATGCAAGGTGGAGGTGCCGAGGCTGCAGGAGGTGGAGCCCGAACATTGGGTTGCTTGTCATTTGCGGCAGCCGGTGGCAGCGGGCAATTAGTGTCCCGAGTCAGAAATTCGCTGAACGAACGGCGCCGAGAATCGACGCCATCCTTTGGCCGAAATCCTCGCCAGGTGTCCAACTTGAGGGGCGGTTTCCTTCGCGTCTGGCGCCGATATCGGCACTTTTCCCACGCATGGGATCGATGGTAGCGACTCGCACTTCTGCTACGAATCTCGGACACAGGACACTAGAAAGGTGTTCTCCGGACTGCCGGGTAGTCTTGCATGTCACTTATCTAGCCAAACCTGCTCCATCCGATTGTGGCTGTAGATGCCGTTGATCGCACGCAGGAAGCCTTTGACATACGGCTGCCAGCACGTGCCCGAGAGGGTGTGATAGAGCGTCGGGCGGGCAATGTCCTGCTGGAGCGCCAGGTCGATCTGCTGCACCAGCTGTTTGCGCTTGATCGGATCGATCGTGGCCGACTGTGTGTCGATCTTCGCCTCGATTTCCTTGCTGCAGTACTTGGTGTAGTTGCGCTGTGAGGCGCACATGTAGTTCTCGTAGTAGACGACATCCGGATCGTCGACCGCCGCGCCCGTCGTGTGGAAGGCAAGACTGTACGCACCCTTCATGATCATGCCGGTGAAGATGGAATACTCCTTCTGTTCGATTTCACCGTCGATGTAGATCGTGCGCAACTGATCAGCGACGATCGACGCGCCCTGCATGTACTGCGGCGACGACTGTCGCACGATGTACGTGAGCTTGAGCTTCCTGTTCGGCCCGAAGCCGGCTTCCTCCATGAGCTTGCGCGCCTCGGCGCGACTTTTCTCGATGTCTTTGCCGTAACCGGGCACGGCCGACAACTGTTCCGTAGTCAGCCCCCAGACGCCGTGAGGCGGGCTCATCATGACGCCCCCCAGACGTCCGTAGCCCTGTTGCGCCTGGACGAAGGCATTGCGATCCAGGGCGAGGGAGATCGCACGGCGAACCTTGGCATCCTGCAGGAGGGGCGACTTGTGGTTGAGCAGCAGCACCTGCGTGACGTTGTTCGGTACGGCTTCGCAAACGGACCTCGGCGCCTGGGCCAGGATGTCCTTGGTGACGGTGGCCGATGCGTCGCCAGGGAAGGTCATGTCGAACTGTCCGGCGACGAAGGCGAGCGTGCGTGTGGCGCTGCTGGGGATGATCTTGTAGTCGATGCCGTCGAGGTACGGCATGCCGGGCTTCCAGTAGTCCGGATTCCGAACGAGCTTGAGCGAATCTCCGGGGCGGTAATCCGCGACCTTGAACGGACCCGTGCCGATCGGCTTGCTGCGCATGGACTTGCCGTCGACATGACACGGATACACCGCGGACCAACCGGTGGCCAGCAGCGTCATGAAGGAGGGCTGAGGACGGCCGAGGACGAACCTCACTTCGTGCGGGGTGTCGGCCACGACCTCCTTCAGGTTGTGGTACCACTCTCGTCGAACATTCTTGCGCCACCCCGCATCGCGTTTCCCGGTGAGGGTATCCCAA
>JBIKKL010000132.1:0-9679 GCA_044360365.1 Burkholderiales bacterium
GGCCGAGACCGCTCCTGCGTTATGGGGCATAGGCCGCGCGGGCACGAGATGAACCCATAGCAATAGGCTAGCCGGCGACGGACTTCCCCTTCGGCTCCACGATCACCCAGATGCCGAAGCCCATCATCTGATGGCGCTGCAGATGGATCACCTCGAAGTGCTCCGACAACCGGGGCAACCACCAGGAGGCTGGCTGCTGGATCAGATGGGCATTGCGTCCATCGGCAAGCACCTTGACGGCAGGACCCATGTGGATGGAATAGAAGCCGAACCGCGTGGTGATGCGCGCAAGTTCTTCCAGGACGTTGTCGAGCTTAACCGGCTCGATATGTTCCAGCACGTCGATGCAGCAAACGAGATCGGCAGACTTCGGCGGACCATAGGCGGGAAACACCGGATCATAGGGATAGTACGCGTCGAGACTCACCCCGGCCTTCTTCAACCCCACGAGCAGATTCTGTTTGCCGGCGCCGTAATCGGCCAATGTGCGAACGTGCAATTCCTTGATCACGTTGGCCACGATGGGGGCGAACGTCAACGAAGCCACCCCGTAGTTGGGATTGCGATGAAGTTCGGTCTGCAATCGCAGGTAGTCGTCGGAGATCGTATCGGCAGACATGGGTCGTCCTCTGGGCAATCGCATCGAGCGGAAGACCGCGACGTGCGCAAAATGCTGCGAACGTACGCGGCACGCGACGATTAAACCCGGAAATGCTCGCAGGCTCAACGTCGGGGCCGAAGGCGGAACTCGGGCGGAAAGCGACCGCTTATCCAGCCAATGCCCGGATGAGCTGATTCGACTGGGTGAGCTTGCCGGCGAGTTCCGTCGCGAGGTTCTTTAGCACCCGAATTCGGATTGCCGGCAGCGCCTCGGTGATGCGGTTGAAGTCGTCGGCGGTGAAGTAAAGACAAGACAGCTCGGTTTCCGCACGCACGCTCGCCGTGCGTTCAGGCAACCCGAGCAGCGCCGTCTCACCGAACACGGCACCGGCCGACAGCTTGGCGACTCGCTGCTCTTCACCGTCGTAAAGCGGCAGGCGCACGCTCGCCACGCCGTTCAGGATGAGGAACACGCGATCGTTGGTTTCCTCACCCGCACTGATCAGGATCTCCCCGGGGGCGACCTTGCGCTCCCGCAGTATGGCCCCCAGCCTCAGGATCGACGCCGTGTCGAGTCCGGCAAACACGGGAAACGACGTCGCACTCGCTTCCACTGGCCGCTGCCCGATGCCCGATGCTGCGTCGAGTATGCGCTCCTCGCACCACTCCATCGCGAGTTCGTTGTCGTCGAAGCGAACGAGCTCGGCGCAATAGGCCTCGATATCACCCAGCAGCGCCTTGCGAGCCCGCAGTTGCGACAACACCATCATGCGGCCCGATGCCAGGATCGCTTGTCCCAGTTCGATCAGCATCGCACCGGCACTCGGACTGATTGCCGTGACGCGCCGAAGATCCAGAATGAAGTATCGCGCCTCGTCGGAAAGCGCTTTGATCTTGCGCGCGACGAACTCGACCGAGTCGACACCGACCTCCCCCTGCAGTTCGAGATAGCGAATGCGGGCCACGTGTTGCTCGATGATCGCGCGTTGCGCCGACGAACGCCCGCGCCGCACGGGTACGTCCGCGCCTGAATAAACCCGATTGAGCACCACCTGCGCGCTTTGGGCCGGTCCAAAGATATGCAGGCCGAAACTGCGCGAGAGCGCACGACATACTTCGATGCCGCGTATGCTGTTGCCGCTCGTATCGAGCAGGGGCGAGTAAACCGCAATGCCGAAGCGCCCGGGCAGCACCGCGATGATGGCCCCGCTCACGCCGCTCTTGGCCGGCATGCCGACTTCGAACAGCCAGCTGCCCGCGTAGTCGTACATGCCGCAAGTCGCCATGACGCTGAGTACGGCTTCGACCACATCCGGCGAAGCGACCCGACGTTTGGTTTTCGGGTGTATGCCGCCGTTGGCGAGCGTTGCGGCCATGAACGCGAGGTCTCGACACGTTACGAGCAGCGAGCACTGACGAAAGTAGTTTTCCAGTACAGGCATCGGATCGCCCTCGGAAATACCGAAGTTGCGCAGCATCCAGGCGATGGCACGGTTCCGATAACCGGTCTCGCTCTCCGAGCGATAGACGCGCTCGTCGATATCCAGGGCTCGCCCGGCAAAGCCGGACAACGTTTCTCGGACAGACATCCACTTCGCCTGCGCATCCGCACCTGGAACGAGCCCCGCCACTGCGATCGCACCGGCATTGATCATCGGATTGACCGGCGCACCGGTTTGGGGATCGAGGCTGATGGAATTGAACGCATCGCCGCTCGGCTCTACACCGACCTTCACTGCGACGGCTTCCCGACCGCATGCGCCCAATGCGGCGGCGTACACGAACGGCTTGGACACCGATTGCATGGTGAACTCGAGATCGGCGTCCCCCACCGCATAGTCATGACCGTCGAGCGCAACGATGGCGATGCCGAAATGCTTCGGGTTGGCACGCGCGAGCTCGGGGATGTATGTTGCCACGGCACCCGCACCGTTGACGGCGATGCGGGCATGGAGATCGACGAGATATTCTTCTAGAGGCAGCTTCATAGTGGGCACGAACGATACACGCGTCAGGCAGCAAAAATCGCGCCGGGTAGATCTTGTACCCGAATCTCGCACCCGTAACCGGGGATCGGAAGCTCGCCGGGCATCGGCAATGCCGCCCGGCTTTCGCCGAAGCACCGCGTCGGTTACCCTGCCACATCGTACGCTGACCCGGAGAGTTCCATGACGTTCTCAGACGTTCCTCCCCCGCGGCACATCGGCGCCCTGAATCGCCCCGATTGCACCCTACACTTCGAGGTCACCGGTTCGGGACCGGCGATCGTGTTCGCCCACGGCCTGGGCGGGAATCACCTGTCCTGGTGGCAGCAGGTGGCGCACTTCGCACCTCGCTATACCTGCGTGACGTTCGCGCATCGAGGGTTCGCGCCCTCTTCGCCGCTGCCCGACGGCCCCGATCCCAAGGACTACGCCGGCGACCTGGCAGCGCTCATCGATCACTTGCAGCTCCTCGATGTGCGCATCGTCGCCCAGTCGATGGGGGGCTGGGCAGCCGTCGAGCACGCGATTGCCCGCCCTGGCAGCGTTCGCGCGCTGGTACTCGCCGCCACGACCGGCACGCTTGATCACCGCAGGATGGCGCAACCGGAACGCGCGCTGCTCGAACCCTGGCAAGCCGAGTGTGCGGCCAAGCGTACGCTTTGGCGCGAACAAGGCATCCATCCGGCGGCGGGCGCTCGCATGGCTGCAGAACAACCAGCCATGCACCTGCTCTATCGACACATCGACGACATGAACCGCACGCTGGACAAGGAAGCGCTTCGTGCCCGAATGACGGCCGTTCGCGTTCGCGATCCCGCCGACCTCGCGCAGGCCCGCTGCCCGGTGCTCTTCATCGCCAACGACGAGGATGTGCAGATCCCTCCCTTCGCCGCCGATGCCATGAGTCGCGTCATCGCCGGAGCGCGCGCCGCGCACATCCCGGATGCCGGGCACTCCGCCTACTTCGAACGTCCGCAGGCCTTCAATCGCATCGTGGACGATTTTTTCGTCGCATCCGCATCCTAGGCAACGACAACGAACGGCTTCGCCGCCACGCGCAAAGATTCATCGCTTTGCCACCCCGAGTGACCAACGTTCCGCTTCGGCAGCCAACACGAGATCAGCCATGAACGACATGTCCCCCGATTCCCAACACTGGCTGCAGCAGGCCCTCGCCCTCCAGGACAAGACGGTCGCGCTGCGTCGTGCGATCCACCGTGATCCCGAACTCGGATTGCAGACCCCGAAGACGATCGCCAAGGTGAAGGCAGCACTGGCCGGTCTGCCGCTCGAATGGAAGTCGGGCCCCTCGTGCACCGGGGCGGTTGCGGTGCTGAGGGGCGCTCGACCGGGTCGTACCGTCCTGCTGCGAGGGGACATGGACGCGCTGCCGATGAGCGAATCCACAGGCCTCGACTTCGGCTCTCAGGTCGCTGGCGCGATGCACGCCTGCGGTCACGATGCGCACACGGCCATGCTCGCCTCGGCGGCGAGCGCACTGTGCGCCAGGCAGGAGGAACTCGCCGGCACGGTGCTCTTCATGTTTCAACCGGGCGAGGAAGGGTTTCATGGCGCGAAGAAGATGATCGACGACGGCCTCCTCGACGATCCCGCACCGGATGCCGCATTCGCCCTGCACATTTTTCCGAACGTGGCGGCAGGCGTCTTCACGGGTCGCAGCGGTCCGCTGCTCGCCGCCAACGACGAGGTCCTCGTCACGGTGCGCGGCAAGGGTGGACATGCCTCCATGCCCTATCTTGCGGTGGATCCGATCCCCGTCGCCTGCGAGATCGTAACGGCGCTGCAGACCTACATCACGCGACGCATCGACATCTTCGATCCTGTCGTACTCACTTTCGGCAAGATCGAGGCCGGGACCACGGACAATGTCATTCCCGAAACTGCGACGCTGCTCGGTACGGTACGCACCTTGAGCGAAACATCGCGGGCAGCGATGCATGCGGGCATCTTGCAGGTGGCCACCCACATTGCGCAAGCGCATGGCTGCGAGGCGTGCGTCGACATCGAACACGGTTTTCCCGTCACCGTATGCGATGCGAGGGCTGCAGATTTGGCCGAAGCAGCCATCAAGGCCACCTTCGGACCGGATGCCTGGGTGCCGATGCGAGCACCGCTCATGGGTGCAGAGGACTTTTCGTACGTACTGCAAAGAATCCCGGGAGCGATGCTGTTTCTCGGGGTTTGCCCTCCGGGCGTATCGGCGGAAACCGCTTGCCCGTGTCATTCCAACCGCATGGTGCTGGACGAAGCAGCGATGGCGCGTGGCGTGGCCGGGCTATGTGCGATGGCCGAGCGATTCCTGGCGTTCGGGCTACCGACGCATTCCTGACTCCGCCCCGACTCTGAGTCGGCCCCGGGGTCGACCCAGAGTCGACGTTACTTCAGCAGACCGATGGCGCCGAACACCTTGCGGCGTGTCTGGATTTCCAAGCTCAGGATCTTGTGCATTTCCTCGGGCGCGGTCGGGTTGGGCATCATGGCCGCGTTCATGATGCGCTCGCGCACGTCAGGCAGATTCAGAACGCGCGCGACTTCGGCATTGAGCTTCTTCATGATTTCCGGTGGAATCTTGCTCGGCGCAAATATCCCGAACCAGCCTTCGTAGGCATACCCTGGCAGCCCCGACTCCGCGATCGTCGGCACATCGGGTAGTGCATGGTTGCGCTTGCTCGTGGTCACAGCCAGGCCGACCACGCGCCCGCTCCGAACCATGGAGATCGCAGGTGCGATCGGCACGACACCCGCATCGAGACGCGCCGACAACGTATCGGTCAGCACAGCGGGTGCGCCCTTGTACGGCACATGAACCACCTTGATGTCGGCGAGCATGTTGAAAAGTTCGGCCGCGTAGTGCGTTCCGCTGCCGATGCCCGAATGTCCGTAGGTCATTTTCCCCGGAGACTTCTTCGCCATGTCGATGAACACCTTCATCGACTTGATGGGCGAGTTCGGCGCAACGACATACATGTTCGCGCCGATGGCAAGCATGCTGACGGATGCGAAGTCGCGCACGGTATCGAAAGGCAGCTTGGAATCCATCGCCGCGCTGGCTGCGATGCCCGACGACGTGACCATCAGCGTATGGCCATCCGGCGTCGCACCCGTGACGATCTCGCCGGCCACGACACCGGCCGCGCTGGGCCGGTTGTCGACGACGACCTGCTGGCCCCAGTTCGAAGACATTTTTTCCGCCAGCTGGCGCGCAAGAAAATCACTGGCCGTCCCTGCGGTGAACGGAACGACCAGGCGGATCGGCCGGTTGGGGTAGTTCGTAGCCGACGACTGCGCATAAGCACCGACCGACGACAACGCGAGCACCGATACGAAGAGCATTTTCGACTTCATCAGTTCCTCCTCCAGGTTCGAATCCGACGACTGCTTTCGAGGTCGACGGAGTGTAGCGCAGCGCATCCGTCACGCCACGCTTCGCGTCAGGGAACGATTTCGTACTTCGGGCGGGTGCCGCGAAGCGCGCCGAGATCAACGCCTTCGAAGCGAATGAGCCGGATCGGCGCCGTACGCGATGGTGCATGCGGTACGCAATACCGAAGCGACCCTGCAGCAGGCGCTGCAGACCCGCGCACCCCTATGCGCCGAGCCCGGGCCCCTTGACGACGCCCTTGCTCGCGAGCGCCTGCATCTTCTCGTCGGAAAACCCCAGCTCGCGCAGGATGTCGACCGTATCGCGCCCCGGCTCCTTAGGTGCAGAACGTCGCACCTCGAACCGATAGGCATCGCTTTCGAACGGCATCGGCGGCAGACGCCCCGCCTTGTCGCCGATCTGCACGGGCAGCGTCCGGCCTTCTGAATTGACATGAGGATCTTCTTCGAGCACCGAAGAAGGCGAATGCAGCGGGGCCACGCACACGTCGGCGCGATCGAGCATGTCGACGATCTCGTTGCGGGTGTAGCGCGAGCAGACTTCGCTGATGCGCTTCTTCAGGATGTCGTGCCGCTCGGCGCGCCCGGGGTTGTGATCGTACGCGGAATCGGCGAGCAGGTCCTCCATGCCGAACGCAGGGCAAATGCGCTTCCACTGCCCGTCGCTCACGATGCCGATGAACACCTGCTTGTCGTCCTTGCACGTGAAGAGATCGTAGATCGCCGTCCCCTTGCGCTTGCCGGAATGGCGTTGTGCGCGCATCGGCTGCGAGGGTTCGCCCGTGAACTGCGCAGTGGCCATGTGCTGACCGACATAGAACAGCGCCGTCTCGAAGAGACCGCCCGTGATGTGCTGGCCCTTGCCCGTCTTCTCGCGCTGCATGAGCGCGGCCATCACGCCCAATACCGAATACGTGGCCGCGCCCATGTCGACGACAGACGCGCCGGCGCGCATGGGCTGCCCGGGTGGGCCGGTCATATAGGCCAGACCGGAGGCCATCTGCCCGGGCTCGTCCATGAGCGGGCGCGCCGCATACGGCCCCTTGAGATACCCCTTGAGACTGCAGTAGATGAGTCGCGGATTCGCGGCGCTGCACGGTGCATAGCCCAGGCCCAATCGATCCATCGAGCCTGGTGCCAGATTCTCGATCAGCACGTCGGCGCGCTTGATGATTTCCATCGCGACATCGCGCCCTTCCGGCGACGCCAGGTTGATGACGATGCCGCGCTTGTTGCGATTGAAGTAGAAGAACGCGCCATTGCGCATGTTACCCATCCGGCTTTCCTTGCCGGCATCGGGCGGTTCGACCTTGATGACGTCGGCGCCCATGTCGCCGAGCAGCAAGCCGGCGGTGGGGCCCGCCACGATCTGCCCCA
The DNA here is from genome assembly GCA_044360365.1 of Burkholderiales bacterium. Lineage (GTDB taxonomy): Bacteria > Pseudomonadota > Gammaproteobacteria > Burkholderiales > WYBJ01 > WYBJ01. The sequence goes on from JBIKKL010000132.1 coordinate 7,365, forward strand.
TTTCGACGACGCGTATTCCTTCCAGCGGCAAGCCACTCATTGTTCGATACCCTCCAGGTTCCAAATCCGACGATGCGCCGCAGCGGCGCGGACTACCGGATCATAGCGCGGGCAGGGATCGTTGGCGTATCGACTGTCGTCGCACATCGGCGCAGGCCGGCGCCGAGCGTCCGCAATGCGAACCCGCCTGAGGCAGCGCCACACGTCTGCCGAACGAACGCTAAACTCAGCGTCCTGTGTCGGGGATTCGTGCCATAAAAGCGCCGAGAATCGACGCCATACTTTGTCGGAAATCCTCGCCAGGTGTCCAACTTAGGCGCGGTTTCCTTCGCGTCTGGCGCCGATTTCGACACTTTTCCCACGCATGGGATCGATGGTCGCGACCCGCACTTATGCTACGAATCTCCGACACAGGACACTAGCTCATGTACTTCGATCTGCAGCTGTGGTCCCTGACGCGCGGATTGCGCGGGCGCATCGCTCTCGGCGTCCTGCTCGGCCTGCTGTCCCTGTGCGTCGGCATCGCGCGCTTCGTCTTCCTCGGTGCGTTGCTCGTGCGCGTCCTGAACGGCGCGACGCTGGACGAGGCGCTCGGGCCGGCTGCCGGCGTCGCGGCCGCGATCCTTCTGCGCGCTGCTCTGGAACATCAGCGCACGATCCTCGCCCATCGAACGGCTGCGCGCGTCCAGGCCGACCTGCGTGCCCGCCTCTTCGACAAGGTCGTGTCCCTCGGCCCCGCCTGGTTCGCCGGCAATCGCACCGGCGGGGTGATGCTGGCGATCATCGACGGCGTCGAACAACTGCAGACGTTCTTCGGCCAGTACCTGCCCCAGCTCTTCATCTCCGCATGTGCGCCGTTCGCGATCTTCGCCGTCATTGCATGGTGGGATCTGCCGGTGGCGTGCGTCATGCTGGCTGCAGCGATATTCGCGCTGATCCTGCCCGGCCTCGCGCATCGCCAGAACAGCGCCGCAGCGAAGGCACGCCAGACGTCGTTCAAGGAATTCGGCGAAGAGTTCCTCGACGCGATGCAGGGGCTGCCGACACTGAAAGCCTTCGGCCAGAGCAGGAGCTACGGCCGGATGCTTGCCGCGAAGGCTCGCACGCTGACCGAGAACACGATGTGGGTGCTCGGCGTGAGCGTCATGACGCGCGGCATCACGGATCTCGGCATCGCACTCGGTGCCGCTGCCGCGCTTTCGCTCGGCGCGTACCGGGTCACGCAGGGGACGATGACGCTCGAAGCACTGCTCATCGTCCTCATGGCAGGCACCGAAATCTTCCGTCCGCTGCGAGATCTGCGCACCGTCCTGCATCAAGGCATGGTCGGGCAATCGGCGGCGGGCAGCGTGCTCGATCTGCTGAACGCCGAGGCGACGGCGCCGGCCGGCGGCTCGATGGACTTCAACGCCGGTCGACAGCCATCGATCGCATTCGAGCACGTGCGCTTCGCGTACCCAGGAAGTCGGGCGCGCACGTTCGACGACCTTTCGTTCGAGATCGCCGCCGGAGAGCGCGTGGGCGTCGTCGGGCCGAGCGGTGCAGGCAAGTCGACGCTCGTGCGCCTGCTGCAGCGCCTGTACGACCCGGAGGGCGGCATCGTCCGCATCGGCGGCCGCAACCTCGCCGCGATCGATCCCGAGGCAGTACGCGGGCAGATCGCCGTCGTCGCGCAGGATACCTGCCTCTTCCACGGCAGCGTCGAGGACAACCTGCGCCTGGGGCATCCGCACGCGACTGCGCAGGAGATCGAAGCCGTCGCACGCGCGGCCAATGCGCACGATTTCATCACGGCCCTTCCCGACGGCTATCGCACGCTGATCGGCGAACGCGGCACGCGGCTGTCGGGCGGGCAGCGACAACGCATCGCCATCGCGCGCGCATTGCTCGTCGACGCGCCGATCCTGATTCTCGACGAAGCCCTGTCGTCGGTCGACGCCGAGAACGAAGCGCTCATCCAGGAAGCGCTGGATCGGTTGATGCAGGGTCGAACGACGATCATCCTGGCTCACCGATTGTCGAGCGTGATCGGTGCCGACCGCATCCTCGTCATGGCGGGGGGACAGGTCGTCGACAGCGGCAGCCACGAAGAACTCATTCGGCGCGAAGGACCGTATCGCACGTTGATGGCGCCGCAAATGCGACAGGAGACATGCGCCGCGGTTGCGCTGTCCGACGCCGAGGTGACGGTGGATGCGCTCGCCAGCCTCGGCGAAGACGTGCCGTCGGATCAAGCAGCACGAACGCTCAAGGTTCGCGACCTCGATGCGGATGCGGCGAACGTGGGCTGGGGCGTCACGTTCGGCACGCTCATG
>JBIKKL010000748.1:0-2662 GCA_044360365.1 Burkholderiales bacterium
CGAGCGCTGAACCTCCCGCGAGGATGCGACCTCGGCATGGCGGGTCATCGCGCCGATGGAGACGACGTTGTTGGCGATCCGGATCCCCTTCAAGTCGGCGATGCCGCCGAGATCGATCAGCATCGGTGCGCTGGACAGGCGCAGCTTCATGGCCTGCACGAGGCTCTGGCCGCCGGCGAGGAGCCGCGCTTCGGCCTGTTTTCGCTGCACCGAGGCGACGTCTTTCAGTGACTCCGGACGGATGTATTCGAATGCGTACATGGTCTTTCGCTCCTCGTCGTCGCTCAGGCGCGGCTGCTGCGCGCTTTGGGGGCACTCTGGATGGCACGCCACACGGTCTGAGGGCTGGCCGGCATCGCCACGTCGCGCACGCCGAGCGGCCACAGGGCGTTCGTGATCGCGTTCATCACCGCCGCAGGCGCGCCGATCGCGCCTGCCTCGCCGCAGCCTTTGACGCCCAGCGGATTGTGCGTGCAGGGGGTCTCCTGCGTCGCGACCTTGAAGCTGGGCACATCGTCGGCACGGGGCAGGGCGTAATCCATCATGCTGCCGGTAAGAAGTTGGCCCGAAGTCTTGTCGTACACACAACCCTCCAGGAGGGCTTGACCGATACCCTGGGTGAGGCCGCCGTGCACCTGGCCTTCGACGATCATCGGGTTGACCACCGTGCCGAAGTCGTCGACGGCGGTGAAGTTGACGATGCGCGTTTCACCGGTGCTGGGATCGATCTCGATTTCGGCGATGTGGCAGCCGGCTGGAAACGTGAAGTTGGCCGGATCGTAGAACGCCAGTTCGTTCAAGCCCGGTTCGAGCTTGTCGAGGGGGTAGTTGTGAGGGACGTACGCGGTCAGTGCCACCTGCGCGAAGGGGATCTTCCTGTCGGTGCCCGCCACGGTGAATTCGCCGTTCTCGAATTCGATGTCGCCTTCGGCGGCTTCCATGAGATGTGCCGCGATCTTCTTGCCCTTGGTGACGACTTTGTCGAGTGCCCGGACGATGGCCGATCCACCCACGGCCAGCGAGCGCGAGCCATACGTGCCCATGCCGAAGGGGACGCGCCCCGTGTCGCCATGAACGATATCGACGTCGTCGATGCCGATGCCCAGGCGCTGCGCGACCACCTGCGCGAAGGTGGTCTCGTGACCTTGGCCGTGGCTATGCGAGCCGGTGAAGACGGTCACCTTTCCGGTGGGATGAACGCGGACTTCTCCGGCTTCGTAGAGCCCCGCCCGGGCGCCGAGTTGCCCGGCGAGATTCGAGGGCGCAAGACCGCATGCTTCGATGTAGGCCGAATAGCCCAGACCGCGCAGCTTGCCGCGCGTCTCGGCTTCCTTGCGCCGGGTGTCGAATCCGGCGACGTCCGCGATGCGCATCGCTTCCTTGAGGGTTCCCTCGTAGTTGCCGATGTCGTAGCAGAGCGCGACCGGCGTCTGGTAGGGGAACTCGGTGATGAAGTTGCGCCGACGGATCTCGGCGGGATCGAGCTTCAGTTCCCTCGCAGCCGTCTCGACGATGCGTTCGACCACGTAAGTGGCTTCCGGGCGGCCGGCGCCGCGATACGCATCGACGGGCGCCGTGTGGGTGAAGACCGCTGTGACCTCGCAGTAGATGGCCGGCGTCTTGTACTGCCCGGCGAGCAGCGTTGCGTAAAGCATGCTGGGCACCGACGAGGCGAAGGTGGAGAGATATGCGCCGAGGCCCGCCGTCGTGTGCACGCGCAGGCCGAGGAACTTGCCGCTCTTGTCGAGGGCGAGTTCGGCCTTGGTGACGTGGTCGCGTCCGTGTGCGTCCGAAAGGAAGGCTTCGCTGCGATCGGCGGTCCACTTGATCGGGCGCTTGATCTGTCCGGCGGCCCAGGTCAGCATCGTTTCCTCGGCATAGAGGAAGATCTTCGAGCCGAATCCGCCGCCCACATCCGGGGCGATGACCCGCACCTTGTGTTCCGGCAGACCGAGGACGAAGGCGGTCATCAGCAGCCGCTCGACGTGGGGGTTCTGCGACGTGACATGCAACGTGTAGGAGTCGTCGCCCCGGTTGAATTCCGCCAGGGCCGCGCGCGGTTCGATCGCGTTCGGAATGAGCCGATTGTTGACGAACTCCAGCGTGGTGACGTGCGGCGCCTGAGCGAAGGCGGCATCGGTGGCTGCCTTGTCGCCGAGTCCCCACACGTAGCACGTATTGTCCGTCACGTCGTCATGGACGAGCGGGGCGCCTGGGGCCCGCGCCTGGGCCGGGTCGACGACCGCCGGGAGGATCTCGTAGTCCACTTCGATGAGTTCGGCGGCGTCCTTCGCCTGATTCAGCGTTTCGGCGACGATCATGGCGACCTGGTCGCCGACGTGACTTACCTTGCCCTGGGCAAGCGGCGGGTGGGCCGGCTCTTTCATGGGCTGGCCATTGACGTCGGTGATGAGCCAGCCGCACGGGAGCCCGTTCATCTTGCCGGCGATGTCGCTGCCATCGTAGATCGCGATCACGCCGGGTGCGGCCTTGGCGGCCGCGGAATCGATCGACCGGATGCGTGCGTGCGCGTGCGGCGAGCGCAGGAAAAAAGCGTAGACCTGACCGGGCACGGTTACGTCGTCCGTGTAGCGCCCGCTGCCGGTCAGGAAACGATAGTCCTCCTTGCGGCGTATGGACTGGCCGAGTACGGATGCGGTCA
>JBIKKL010000750.1:0-2660 GCA_044360365.1 Burkholderiales bacterium
GATCGAAAGCAAGAACGAACAAGCAACGATGGTCAGGACATGTCGGGCCGACCGCTACTCGTGCTCTGCTTTAGCCGAACGCGGTTCGATCATCTGGGGCACAAGATGCTGAAGATCGCATTGCGCGATGAGAACGTGACGTTCGATATCGGAACGCCTGGATTGTTCATGTCTGAAGTGTTGACGCGGCTCTCCCGCGAGCATGCGGACGTCGTGTGTGTTGGTGATTCGCCACACGGCGGCCTGCCCGCCGCGAAGCTTGCCTGCAGGCGTCTGCGTCGCCATTCTTCGTCGATCCCGATCGTCGTCGTTCAATGGGGAGACGAAGTTCATGCGCGACGTGAAGCATCGGCTCTGCGCGCCGCAGGAGCATCCGCCGTACACGGGACAATCGAAGAAGCCAGGCTTGCCTTGATCGCGCTGTGTGCCGGGCGGCGAAGTGAACCCGAACGCCCGCCGTGGCAGGGAACCTCGACTCCCGTGTCTTGATGGTCGTTGCGACAGGCATGCGGGATGCTCGGGAACGCTTGCCTGCGATCGAGGGCAGTGTGGGCGCAATCTCGAGGAGAAATGATATACAGATCAAGCATCGAACGATGGGGCTGATCACCGCATTTGCACTGGCAGCATTGGCGGCAGGCTGCGGGGGCGGGCCGACGAAGCAAAGCACGGGCGAACGGTTGGACGACAGCCTGCTGACGGCCAAAGTGAAAACCGCGTTGCTGAAAGATGGCGACGTCAAGGGCACGTCGGTCAACGTGGAGAGCTTCAAGGGCACCGTTCAGTTGAGCGGTTTCGTCCGCTCGGAGGCGGAGCGGGTTCACGCAGGGGAACTGGCGCGTGGCAGCGCCGGGGTCGATGAGGTGCGCAACGATCTGCAGGTGCGCGGCGAATGACGGTGCAGGCGGTCACGAGGATCCCGAAATCCCTAGGCGAGCCCTTTCCATATGAGGTGCGTTCCCACAAGGGTCAATCCGGCGTAGAGGGCTCGACGAAATGCGAGTTCCGACATTCGGCCCCGTGCTCGCTGGCCGAGCAGCATGCCCGCGACGGCGGGAATCACGGCCAACGCCGAGACGTGGAGCAGCGGAAGCTGGTAGTCCCCGTGTCCGGCCATCGCGATGCCTATGGCCGCGGTGCCAAGCGTAAACGAGATGCCCAGCATCTGAACGAGATCGTGGCGCGGCATCCCTAGCCGGTCGAAGTAGGCGAGTGCAGGCATCGAGAGATTGCCCGTCGCGCCCGCGAGCACGCCGGTCGCCAAGCCGACGATGGGGGAGGCGATCCGTTCGCGTTCTATTCTTGGCATCAGCGGTATGCGTAAGATGCCACCGATGGCGTAAACGATGATTGCCGCACCCAGGACGGCCGTCATCGTCATCGGATAATTCCGAAACAGAAGCGCGTATCCGAGCCATACGCCGGCCATGATGCCGACGAGGAGTGCGGCGAATCGATTCACCAGCCGGACAAGACCGTGACCTACGAGGGCCTGCCATATGTTCGTGACCAGGGTAGGTACAACGATGATTTGCAGTGCTGTCGGCAGTCCCATCCCAAGACAGAGCAGGGCGATCGAAATCGTCGGCATGCCCAGACCGATGACACCTTTGACGAACCCGGCCAACAGAAAGGTCGCTGCGGCGAGCAGAAGCGTTTCGGAATCCAGGAGCAGGGCCTGCAGTGGTTGATTTCGTTCAGGATAACGCCAAAGCGTTCGGCCGGTTCGACGCGTCGGCTCACAGGCCTGCTCTCGCAGGCAAGAGAGGACGGACAACGGTTGACGACCCGATGCCGGCTACTCGGGTTGCGTTGCGGCGATTCGATGCGTCGCACGAGCGATGACGAGTTCTTCGTCCGCCGGGATGACATAGACGCGAACGCGGCTGTCGGCCGCTTCGATGCGTTGCGCATGCATGTCGTTCGCGTTCGGGTCGATGCGCACGCCGAAGCATTCGAGGCTTCTACCGATCTGCGCGCGCACGGGCGCCGCCCGTTCGCCGATGCCCGCGGTGAACACGAGCGCATCGAGGCCGCCCAGGCATGTCGCGAGGGCGCCGACTTCCTTCGCGATCGAATAGACGTATGACTCGACCGCAGCCTGCGCCGCCGGGTCATTGCTTTTCAGCAGCCGTTTCATGTCTGCGGTCGTCCCCGAGATTCCGAGCAGCCCGCACTCCTGATGCAGCATTCGGCTCAACGCGTCGAGCGACATGCCGCGTTCACGCAGCAGATAAAGCAGGATTCCCGGATCGATGCTGCCGGGGCGGGTGCCCATCACCAGGCCATCGAGGGGGGTGAAACCCATCGTGGTCGCGACGCTGCGCCCGCCGTGCATCGCGCACAGACTCGATCCGCTGCCGAGATGGGCTGCAATGACCCGGGAGCGTGGGAAATCATCCATCAGCCGCGGGAGTTCTTCGGCAATGTATTCGTAGGAGAGGCCGTGAAAGCCGTAGCGACGGATCCCCGATTCTGTCAGCGCGCGCGGCAAGGCGTAGCGGCGCGCGACATCGGGGAGCGTCCGATGGAAGGCCGTATCGAAACAGCCGACTTGAATGAGTTCAGGATCGTGTTTCCTGAGCGCATGCACGGCGGCGAGTCCGAATGGCTGATGAAGGCGAGCGAGCGGAATCAGCGCGGCGATGTCGTCGAGCACT
>JBIKKL010000749.1:0-2660 GCA_044360365.1 Burkholderiales bacterium
ATCTGGCGTACGGCGATCGGGATGCGTTCCCTGGGATCCTTCCACGGGAACATGCTGACCTCCGATCGCGGGGCAAGCATGACCGTTTCCATGGCAACGGCGTAGGGGTGTGCGGGAATGTCGTCCGGCAGCACCAGGATGGGCGTCTGGCAGGCGCGTACGAAATCGCGCGTCACCGTGAACACGAAATCCGGATTCGTGCGATACATGCGGGTAAGAAACCGGTCGACGTCCTGCGTTGCGATGTCGGAACGGCGCTTGACGAGTTCCGGTCCCCAGCCCTTCATGTTGTTGTCGTAGAAGAGATCGCGCATCTCGGGGCGGGAACCGCTCGGTTGCGTGAGCACTGCAGCCACGACGCGATCCGGCGCACGCCGCAGCAAATTCCAGATGAACGGCCCGCCGATGCAGAAGCCGAGCACCAGGAATTTGTCGATGCCAAGGTGATCCATGAGGCCGATGTGATCGTCGGTGTAGCTGTCCCACGGCCGGTCGCACTCCAGCGGCCCCGTAGATTCGCCGCCGGCGGCATTGCGCAGATCGCCAGCGATGACGCGGTATTCGTCGGCGAATTCGTCGAAGGGGTTGAAGGGCGAGCTGGTGGCCAATCCCGCGATGGTGGCGTTCAATCCTCCTCCGGGGATGACGAGCAGCGGATAACCCGTACCCGCCTCGCGATAATGGATCCGAACGCTTCCTCGTTCGTAGAGCGGCATGTGTTTCCTCCTCGGTGATCGGCTAAACGCGGACGAGCAACACGCAAGCGCGGCGGCAGCGATGCATCGGACGCTTCTCGGGAAGACTCCTCCAGTTCCCGATCGCCATGATTGCCGTCGCCTCGCAGGTTCGGGAGGATGGCTTCGGGTGTCGCAGCGTGGCCGTTGCGGCGCTCGGCGTCAAGTGCTGCGTGAGGTCGTCAGTGTCCGCGGCAGGCCGGTCGAGCCGATGAGGACAACGGCATTCAGAGAGAGCAGCGCCGCCATTGACCGGATGCGAGCCCGTCGAGGCTCCAGTCGCCCACGGCGATGCGAATCAGCCGCAGGGTCGGATGCCCGACGGCTGCGGTCATGCGGCGCACCTGCCGATTGCGGCCTTCACTAATGGTGAGTTCCAGCCACGCGGTCGGCACGTTGAGCCGATGCCGGATCGGCGGCTGGCGCGGCCACAGCCATTCGGGTTCTGGCACCACGCGCGCCTGCGCCGGGGCCGTCACGCCGTCCTTCAGGACGATGCCTTTTCGCAGCCGCACGAGCGCGGTTTCGTCGGGGATCCGCTCGACCTGAGCGAGATAGGTCTTGCGCGTTCGACGCCGGGGATCGGTCAGCCGGTGTTGAAGTGCACCGTCGTCGGTCAGCAGCAACAGCCCTTCGCTGTCGTAGTCGAGCCGACCGGCGGCATAGACCTGCTTCACGGGAACGAAGTCCGCCAGCGTTTGGCGGCCCGACTGGTCCGTGAACTGGCACATGACGTTGAAGGGCTTGTTGAACGCGATCAGCACGAGTTGCCCTCATTGGTCCACGGTTCGTGATGCCGGATCAGTTGAGATACTGCCCGCCGTTGACGTGTATCGTCTGTCCGGTGATGAAATCGGCATCCGGCTGGACGAGGAAGCGGACGGTCCGTGCGACGTCGTTGAAGTTGCCCTTGTGGCCCACCGGAATTTCCAGGCTCATCGTCGTGCCCGACGTCTTGGAGCGTTCGCCGCCGATCGATCCGGGCGCGACGCAGTTCACCGTGATGCGATGCCTGGCATACTCGTTGGCGAGCGCGCGCGTCATGCCTTCCAGACCGGCCTTCGCGGTGGAAATGTGTGTCCGGCCGGAGTATCCCGCGAGGTGGTTGGTGATGCCGCTGATGTTGACGATGCGGCCCCACTCGCGCTGGAGCATGCGCGGGATTGCGGCGCGCGCGCACAGGAAGGCACCCTCCAGGATGATGGCCTGGGCCTGCCGCCATTGCGCGAGGGTGATTTCCGTGAAGGGAATCATCGCGCGATCGGCCGCATTGTTGACCAGGATGTCGAGTGCACCGAACGCCGCATCGACTTCGTTGAACATTCGCTCGATCGACGACTCGTCGGTCACGTCGGCGACGCAGACGAGCGCACGTCCGCCCATGGCTTCGACTTCGGCGCGTACCTGCTGCGCTTCATCGATGGAGCGTCGGGTATTGATGACCACGGCGGCGCCGTCGGCTGCGAGCGCATGGATCATGGCGCGTCCGTTGCGCCGGACGGCACCGGTTACGAGCGCGACTTTTCCTTCCAAGGAACCGGGCATGAGAGCCTCCCTGATTGCGGCGGTCGGCGAGGACGCAGTGAGTGGTCGACACTGACCGCCCCATTGAATCAGCGACCGGAATATACGGGTTTAAACCTGGATGGACAGGACCCACGGGATCCACGACCGGGTTCTTGCCGGAATCCTGTCTGGGATCTACGCAAAACAACCGGAGCATGGCATGGTCGTGGGAGCGTCGCAATCGAAGCGGCGCTCGGAGCAGGAGGGATTAGCGCTGGACGTGACGACACCCTCAGGCCGCTCCCGGCTTAGAATGTGTGCGGGCGCCGGGGTGAGGGCGCAACCACACGATCGGGAGGAGTCTCATGGGCCAGCACACCAACGCAGGGACGGCGAGCGACTGCACGCACGGCGCGGTCT
>JBIKKL010000751.1:0-2655 GCA_044360365.1 Burkholderiales bacterium
GACGCAGTCACGGATCAGTCGATACCGGCCCGACGTAACCGCCCCCGGAGCAGATCGATCTCATCGAGCATATCGGCAACCAGTGCGGCCAACTCCGGGCCGGCGTCGAAATTGCGTTCCACGGCACGGATGCGCCGGGCACGTGCGAGTGTGCGGCCGCTGAACCGCCACTGCTCGGGGACGACGCCCGCACAATCGAGCGATCCTTCTTCGACGTGCCGCACCACCCACTGCGTCGTGACGGAACAGGCGATCGCCACATCGTCGATCGTCAAGGCGGCCTCGTCGATCACGACCGCCGTCACGGTAACTTTCTCGACCATCGCTCATTGCTCCTTCATCTCGGCTCGCGGATCGAATGCAAGCTCCCGCGCCATGCTTTCGTACAACTCCCGCGCCCGCTCGCTCTTGGCCGGCGGCAGTACGACACGGATATCCAGCAGCAAGTCGCCGGGCGGTTGTGCAGGAATGCCTTTGCCTCGCACGCGCAACTGGCGACCGCTCTGCGCGCCTTCGGGAATGCGGATCTTCAGCGTCGCGCCCTCGGGCATGCCAACGTCCACGACAGCACCGAGCGCAGCTTCCCACGGGGCCACGGGCAGTGTCAGATGCAGATCGGCGCCAGCCACGCGAAACCGGGCATGCGGGCGGAAATGCACTTCGAGCAGCAAATCGCCGGCCGGGCCCGTGCCGATCCCGGGAGATCCCTGGCCGGCGAGACGCATGATCTGGCCTTCGCGCAGGCCCCTGGGGATTTGAACATTCAGGGTTCTGTCTTCCACGACGAGTCGACCTGCGGCATCGATCTTCGGCGAGCGCAGCGCAATCTGCCGCGTCGCACCGCGGAATACGTCTTCGAGATCGACCAATACCTTGGCGTGATGATCCTCCCCGCGCGCGTCGAACCCGGAGTCACCGTGACTGCGCCGTGCACCGGCGGCGCGGCCGAACAGCTGATCGAAAAAATCGCTGAAGTCCCCTGCGGACGCGCCGGCGCCCCCGCCGGAGAACTCGAAGCCTGCATCCCAGTCCGGGGGCGGACGGAACTCCTGCCCAGGGCGATACGATAGCCCGAGCGCATCGTAGGCGGCGCGCTTCTCCGGATCCGACAGGACTTCGTGCGCCTCGTTGACTTCCTTCATGCGCGCTTCGGCGTCGGGTTCCTTGCTTACGTCCGGGTGATAGCGGCGCGCGAGTTTGCGAAAGGCCTTCTTGATGACGTCGGCCGTTGCGTCCTTCGGCACCCCGAGGGTGGCGTAATAGTCTTTGAAGTCCACTGACTCTCCCACTTCCGTGCGGCGACCAACTGCGACGAAACGCGCGCCGTGGCGACAGCGTCTCTCACGCGATACATGGAGGCGATGACGCGTACATCAAGGGATTGAAACCGGACCGGATGGCACAAATCTTCCTCGACAAGAGCCGCTCGGCCCGCCCGGGCGATCGTTGTTCAGATCATCAGCACAGGAGTCAGACCCATGTTCGGATCCTTGTTTCCGCGAGACGTTCTCGCCGAACTCGACCGCCTGCAGCGCGAAGTCCAGTCGGCATTCGAAGTCTCTCCCAGCATCCGCGGCCTCGGACGCGGCGGCTATCCCGGATTGAACGTCGGCAGCACGCCGCAGTCCGTGGAGGTCTATGCGTTCGCCCCAGGCCTGGACCCGGCCAGCATCGAAGTCAGCCTGGACCGGGGCGTGCTGAGCATCACCGGCGAGCGCAAGCGCACCCTGCCGCAACCGGACGCCAAGACGGCACTGCACATCCACGAACGCTTCGACGGACGTTTCCGGCGCGTGATCACATTGCCCGAAGACACCGACCCGGAGGGCGTATCGGCCCAGTACCGGGATGGACTGCTGCAAATCAGCGTCAAGCGACGTCAGGCGGCTCAGCCTCGCCGCATCGAGATCCACTGATCTAAGGAGCGCACGAACATGAACGACACCCGTACTGCCACCCAAACCGAACGCGCAAGCGAAGCTGCCCTGATGCCGCCGGTCGATGTGCTCGAAGACAGCACCGGCATCACCGTGTATGCGGATCTGCCCGGCGTACCGAAGGACAAGCTGCATCTGCACGTCGAGGGCGACAAGCTCAGCATCGAGGGCGAAATCGCCTTGTCCGTACCCGAAGGCATGGCGCCGAGCTATGCGGAAGTCAACCTCTCGCGCTACCGGCGAGTGTTCACGTTGAGCAAGGAACTCGACCCGGCCAACGTCAGCGCCGAGCTCAATAACGGCGTGCTCACGCTGCGGATCCCGAAGGCCGAACACGCGCAGCCTCGACGCATCGAAGTCCGCACCGGCTAAGGCGCCTCGCCTAGGCAACCCGGGCCGCCCCCGTATCCTCGGTGGGCGGCCGCGGTTTACCAAGTTCAAGAAGGAGCAGCGTGATGAAAACCATGACGCTCGACGACCTGAAACAGGGATTCAATACGTTCTGGGATTCCGTGGCCGAAGGATGGCAGCGACTGCGTCAGTCCGCAGCCGGTGCACTGATCCGGTTCCTGCCCGGCGAAACGTCCAATCTACCGTCGAAAGGCGAGGTCGACGATTCCTTCTACCTGCCTTCGCACGGATGGGCGTTCCTGGGCGGCGATGTCTACGAGGATGCCGACCGGCTGGTGGTCCGTATAGAAATTCCGGGCATGCGAAA
>JBIKKL010000752.1:0-2649 GCA_044360365.1 Burkholderiales bacterium
AAGGCGTTGGCGTTCGACCAACTCTACGACGTGAATGCGTTGCGTGTTTTCGTTGACGAGGTGAACGATTGTTACGCCGCCCTCGGCGTCGTGCACAACCTCTGGACGCCGATTCCCACCGAGTTCGATGACTATATCTCCAAGCCGAAAGGCAACGACTACCGTTCCCTGCATACTGCCGTGATCGGTCCGGGCGGGCGGGTGTTGGAGGTTCAGATCCGTACCCATGAAATGCATCGGCAGGCGGAACTCGGTATCGCCGCGCACTGGCGCTACAAGGAAGGCTCCAGGGGGGACCGGAACTACGACGAGAAGGTTGCGTGGTTGCGTCAGATGCTGGAGTGGAAAAGCGATCTCGCCGGAGATCGCGCGTTTGGGGAGCACGCCAAGGTCGGTCTGTTCGACGATACCGTGTACGTGCTGACGCCGCAGGGCAAGGTCGTGGATCTGCCTGCAGGTGCGACGCCGGTCGATTTCGCCTACGCGGTGCATACGGATCTTGGCCATCGCTGTCGCGGTGCACGGGTCGATGGGGCAATGGTGCCGCTCAACACACCGCTCAGGCATGGTCAGGCGATCGAGATCATCACTTCAAAGCAGGGCGGGCCCAGCCGCGACTGGCTCACGCCCTCGCTGGGCTTCACCACGAGTCATCGGGCGCGAGCGAAGGTTCGGCAGTGGTTCAATGCGCAGAACCTCGAGTCGGCGATCGCTCAAGGACGTGCGGTGGTCGAGAAAGAGCTTCAGCGTATGGGGTTGACGGCGCTCAATCTCGAAGTGGTGGCGACTCGGGGCGGCTACGCGAGCGTTGCGGACTTTTTCGCGAGCGCCGGACGCGGCGACATCAACACGCGACAGATCCAGGCGCTTGCACGCGAGCCGGAGGCCTCCGCGCCGATCGAAGTCGTGCCGCCCGTATTTCAGAGCAGGAGTCGCCCAAGCGCGCAGGGCAGCGGCATCCTGGTGGTGGGTGTCGACAAGCTGCTTACCGTACCGGCGAAGTGCTGCAAGCCCGCGCCACCCGACCCCATCATCGGATTCGTCACCCGCGGCCGTGGTGTCACTATCCATCGGGCGAGCTGTCCGAATTTGCACAGCATGGATTCGGCGCGTCTCATCGATGCGCAATGGGGTGAAGCCACCGGCGGGTCGTTCGAAGTGGACATCGAGTTGGAGGCAACGGACCGAACAGGACTCTTGCGCGACGTCTCCGACATGCTGGCGCGAGAGCGCATCAATGTCATGGCGGCGAACACCGAAACGCGCGACGCCAAGGCGCGCATGCTGTTCACCATCGAGGTGAACGATCTGCCACAACTCGGCCGAGTGCTTCTGTTGCTGGGAAAAGTACAGGGAGTGACTCGCGCTCGTAGGCGCTGATGCGATGTACGATCGGGCAACCCGTGGGCGTATCGCGCGCTCACGCGAGGCGGCAGCCTCAAACGCCGTCGATGGCGATCAGTTCGGTGCGTGCTGCTCGCTCACGGATGGCTTTCACGGGCGAGTACGTCTCGGACGACCACCAGGCTTTGGCACGTGCGCGGTCGGGGAACTCCAGGATGACGACGCGCTTTGGGTTCCAGGTGCCTTCCAGCGTTTCGCTCTCGCCGCCGCGCACGATGTATCTGCCGCCGTAGGCTTCTATTGTGGCGGGTACCTGGCGTCGGTATGCCTCGAACTCGGCTGGCTCAATGACCTCGATTTGCGCGATGACGTAGGCGGCCATCGATGCTCCTTCAAGAATGCGGCGGGCAGGTCGTCAACAAAGGGGGTAGCAGGGATGCAGTCCGGGGATTGTAGCTTCGATCGACGAATTGGTTTGAACCATTGAAATCTTTTCGCTACAATCCGCCGCTCGCAGGCGCGTAGCTCAGCTGGTTAGAGCACCACCTTGACATGGTGGGGGTCAGAGGTTCGAGTCCTCTCGCGCCTACCACGCTTTGCAGCCCTCCGAGGTTCTTCGCATGACTCGCCGAACGTGCCCGATGCACTGACCCCAAACGGTTGAGCTAGACGATGGAAGAAAAGTGCGGCTCGACCGCACTTTTTTTTGCCCGTAAGGAGCGAGCCATGCCAGAAATCCGATTACCCGACGGTTCGATACGCAGCTTTGCTGCGCCGGTCTCCGTTCACGAAGTCGCGCAGTCCATTGGCGCGGGACTCGCACGCGCAGCCCTCGCCGGTCGAGTTGACGGGAGGCTGGTCGACACCTCTTACCGGATCGATGGCGATGCCGACCTGGCCATCGTCACCGACAAGGATGCCGATGGCGTCGAGATCCTGCGGCATTCGACGGCTCACCTGCTCGCCCACGCGGTGAAGGAGTTGTTTCCGGAGGCTCAGGTCACCATCGGGCCGGTTGTGGACAACGGTTTCTACTACGATTTTTCGTTCAAGCGCCCATTCACGCCCGACGATCTCAAAGCCATCGAGAAGCGCATGCAGGAGATCGTCAAGCGCGATCTCCCCGTAGCCCGCAAGCTCATGGCCCGTGATGATGCCGTGGCGTACTTTCGCGGCATCGGAGAGGCCTACAAGGCCGAGATCATCGCCTCGATTCCGAGCAGCGAAGACATCTCGCTTTACGAGCAGGGGGGGTTCACCGATCTTTGCCGCGGGCCGCACGTGCCCTCGACCGGTCGCCTGAAG
>JBIKKL010000753.1:0-2648 GCA_044360365.1 Burkholderiales bacterium
AACGTCGGGCAGGAGGCTTACGTAATATTACGTGGTCGAGTATCCGAAACCCCTTTCCATTCCCAAAGGCGCAAGGTAGGATTTGCGCGCGTCGTCCGGGAGAGGGGCACCTTCAGCCTCCCGCAAGTCTGACGTGAGCGGTCAAGGGAGGGCGGTCGCTCAAGCAAACCATATCGTTGGGGCGATGCCGATGTTCGTGTCGGCAGCCGTTTTTCACACCTAGAAAATATGCGCGATCGTTGCCGTACGCAATTCACCAGGGCCCTCGCCGGGGCGGTATTCTTCTTCGCGTTCGGGTCGATGCCTCAAGCGAACGACGACCCCTACAAGACCGACGCGCTGATTCCGCCGAACCCGCATTTCGCTTGGAAGACGACGCCGAGTATCGAGAGCGCGACACCGGCGTCTGTCATGCCAGACGCATCCAGGGTCATGACGCTCGCAGAGCTGACCGATCTCGCCCTGCGGAACAATCCCCGCACGCGACAGGCCTGGGCCGCCGCGCGAGTTGAAGCAGCCCAATACGGCATCACCCAATCCAGTGCTGCGCCGAGGATCGATCTGCTGCTCAACCTCAGCCGTGCGCGGGTGATATCGAACACGTCCGGTTTGGCCACCCACGAACAGAATCGCTACGGTCCGACCGCGAGCCTGTCGTATGTGCTTTTCGATTTCGGTGCGCGCGGCGCCGATCTGGAAGCCCAGGGCTATCGCGTCCTTGCCGCGAACATGAGCCAGAACCGCGTCATGCAGGAGGTCGTCTTCCAGGTCGAGCAAGCCTATTTTCGGCTGTTGGGCGTAGAGCAACTGGTGCGAACAGGCAATCTTGTGTTGAAGAGCACGGAGGCGACACTCGACGCTGCGCGGCGCAGGCATCAGGCGGGTCTGGCGACCATCGGCGACGTATTCCGGTCGGAGACTGCCCTCGCACAGACGACATTGAATCTGCGTCGCGTGGAAGGCGAGGTCGCGAAGGCGCGCGGACTGCTCGCGTCTACTTGCGGGCTTCCAATCACGACGCCGCTGAAGCTCGAACCATGGGGCGATCAGCAGCCCGCAACGCAAATGAAAGAAGAACTCGAGCAACTGCTGAAGCGGGCAAGTCAGAACCGGCCCGACATGGCGGCAGCCGATAGTCGAGTCAAGGCAGCCCGTGCGGCAGTGAAGGCGGCCGAGGCAGGCGGCATGCCGACCCTCGAATTGAATCTCCAGGCGAATCGCCAGATGTACACGGATGGTCGTCGACATGCCGACGGCAACCTCATCGCGTTCAACCTGCGCATTCCCGTGTTCGATGGCTGGCGCGACGAATATACCGTGCGTCGCGCCCAGGCACAGATGCTTCAGGCGGAGGCGACTCGGGATCAGTTGTTCAATCAGACCGAAGTCGACGTCTGGCAGGCCTACTACGATCTGCAAACGGCGACGACGGGAATCGCCACCACCAAGACGCTCGTCCAGGGAGCGACGCAGACGGCTTCGGTCGCGGCAGCGAGATACCAGTCGGGGGTCGGGAATCTGCTCGATCTGCTCACCGCGCAGACCGATGAGACGAACGCACTCGTCCAATCCATTCAGTCGCAACTCGACTGGTACACGGCGCTTGCCAGACTCAATTTTGCGCTTGGCGCATCCGGCCATTTCGGGACTACACCGTGAAACCTTTCTGGATCGTATTCGTTGTTTTGTGCGCAGCCGCGGGCGGCGGTTACTACTGGTGGAATAATCAGTCCAAGGGGGCGGATGCCCAGACGGCAGCCACGAAGGCCGAAGGCAAAAGCAAGGGCAAGAAGGGGCGTGGTGGGCCGGTGGCAGTACGCGTCATTACCCCGAAGCGCCAGCCGATGCCCGTGTTGATCGAGGCTGTAGGTACGGTCGAATCGCAGCATAGCGTAGCGGTCCGTCCGCAAGTGTCCGGCGTACTGACATCCGTGCAGTTCAAGGAAGGTGACTACGTCAAGCAGGGGCAGGTGCTTTTCCACATCGATGCGCGACCGATGCAGGCTGCCGTGGCGCAGTCGGCCGCGGCGGTCAAGCGGGATGAAGCCCAGCTCGCCCAGGCGCAAGCGCAGGAAGGACGGCTGCGCTCGCTCGTCGACAAGGACTACATCACCAAGCAGGAGTATGACGTCGCCGCGACGGCAGCCAAATCGCTCGAGGCGACCGTGAATGCCAACCGTGCAGCGCTGGAGCAGGCCAATCTGCAATTGGCCTATTCGCGCATCGCTGCACCGATCGCCGGGCGGACAGGGAGCCTGGCCGTCAAGCCAGGCAACCTCGTTGCGGCTGGGACTTCGGGCACGCCGCTCGTCGTCATCAACAGCACGCGTCCCATCCTCGTGGCTCTGCCGGTACCACAGCGCTATCTCGAAGACATTCGCCGCTACTGGGGCACGCCCGACCTCAAGGTCGAAGTCGCGGCGAACCGCGGCGACAAGACCATGGTCGAGGGCAAGCTGGTGTTCATCGACAACACGGTGAATCCCACGACGGGCACCATTCTGCTCAAGGCGCAGGTGGCGAACGAAAAGGAAGAGTTGTGGCCCGGGACATTTATCGCGGCTCGAATCGTGCTCAAGGTCGAGTCCGATGCGATGGTGTTGCCGGAAGGAGCTGTCCAGCCCGGGCAGGAAGGGCCTTTCGTCTTC
>JBIKKL010000125.1:0-9919 GCA_044360365.1 Burkholderiales bacterium
GCTCACGCTCCTGGCCGCCGGTACGGCAATGCTGAGCATTCCGAGCGTCGTCACCGCCGTGCCGGCAGCACTTGGCATCGGCATCGGCTACGGCGCGCTGACGCCTTCGGCCTCGCACATCCTCGTCCGCTTCACGCCCACGCACCGACGCAACATCGTCTTCTCGCTCAAGCAAAGCGGCGTGCCGCTCGGCGGCGTGTTGACCGCGATGATCATGCCGGCAATCACCGTGACGGCCGGCTGGCAATGGGCGCTCTGGATCAACGCCGTCGCCGCGCTTTCCATGGCCCTGCTGATGGAGCGCTGGCGCAAGCGCTGGGACGACGATCGCGTGCCGTCTACCCCTCTGGCGGCGAACCCCGTCGGTGCGATGGCGATCATCTGGCGCCAGAACCGGCTGCGGTTGATGGCCATCGGCGGCGCCGGAATCGTCATCAGCCAGATCTGCATGCAGAACTACACCGTCGCGATGTTCTACGAACAGTTTTCCATGCCGCTGGTGCAGGCCGGACTGATCCTGACCGTCGCGCAGATCGGCGGCGTCTGCGGGCGGCTTTTCTGGGGCTGGTATGCGGATCGCATCCGGGATGCTCTGCTCGTCATGCTCATCCTGGCCGGCACGTTGATCCTCACCACCCTGTCGATGTCGACCTTGAGCGAAGCCTGGCCGCAGTGGTCGATCTACCTTCTCTTCTTAGTGCTCGGCATGACGGCAAGCGGCTGGAACGGCGTATTCCTCGGTGAAGTCGCACGGCTGGCCCCTGCCGGGCAGGTGAGCCCCGCGACGGGCGGCGCACTGTTCTTCGTCAATCTGGGCAGCACGGCCGCCCCGATCCTGTTCGCCACCGCCTACACCACGCTCGGCAGCTACAGCGCGAGCTTCGGCCTGCTGGTTCTGCCTTCGATCGCAGCGATGGCATGCATGTACCAGGCACGCAGACTGGGCACGCTGAGCACGGGCGCGAAACAGTAGCGCCCCCTTGGCGCAGCCGGATTCGATCGCATGGCGACCCTGGTCGCACTCCACGATCCGTCGCGCGTATCCGGGGAAACCCGGACTACAATGCGGCGGTCGATTCCACCCACGTCGTCGCGAGATCTCATGCCCAAGAATCCACAGGCTGCCGCCGAACTGCTCGTCTCTGCCCGCCGGGAACACCGGCGCATTACGCTTCCCGCGGATCTGCGCCCGGCCGACTTCGCCGAGGCGTATGCCATTCAAAGTGCCGTCGAACGCGGGTTGGGCGCCACCCCAGTGGCATGGAAGGTCGGCGCACCCGATGCAAAGAGCACCCCGAGCGCCGCCCCGATCTATGAAGTCATCAAGAGCCCGGCCCGCATCGAGGCCGGCCAGTTCCACATGATCGGCGTCGAAGCCGAAGTCGCTGCGGTTTTCACAGGCGATCTGCCTGCCCGGGACACACCCTACAGCGAAGCCGAAGTGCTGCATGCCGTGCAGGAACTGCGCGTGGTCATCGAGGTGTGCGACAGCCGGCTCGCGGACTGGCAGTCAGCCGACGACGCCACCAAGCTCTGCGATCATCAGCTCAACTACGCGCTCGTCGTCGGCGATGCCGTGACGAACCCGCATGCGCTCGACTACAGCCAACTCGTAGTGCGTACGCTGGTCGACGGAAAGGTGCTCAAGGAAGGGATGGGCACACACGCAGTAGGCAATCCGCTGCGTCTGCTGCCATGGCTGGCAAACCATGTACGTACCCGCGGAGGCATCCGCGCCGGCACGATCGCAACGCTGGGCGCATGGCTCGGCCTGCACGTCGTGGAGCCCGGATCGGAAGTGACGGTGGAATTCCCCGCGCTCGGGCAAGCACGCGTCGCTTTTCCCAAGTGAAAGCTGCACCGTAGAGGGTGCATCGCGATAGGCTGGCCGCCGCATCCGAAGGATTGGCATCACCTTTCACATTCACTGCATCGCGGTCACGCGAGCTCGATCTCGATGTTGTCGATGAGTCGCGTCGTGCCCAACCGTGCCGCGGCAACCACGACGAGGTGCGTATCCTCCGGGGATCCTTCCTGCAGATCCGCCTGCCGGCGCACGGCGATATAGTCGGGCCGCCAGCCATGGCGTGCCAATTCGGCCATGGCGTCGAGTTCGAGACGCTGCAGTTCCCGGCAGCCTGACTCGAGCTCATCGCGGATGAGGCACAGAACGGAATACAGCCTCGGCGCTTCCTTGCGGTGCTCGGACGACAGGTAGTGGTTGCGGGAAGACAACGCGAGACCATCCGCGGCACGCACGGTTTCCGCCGGAATGATTTCGATGGGCAGTGCAAACTGGCGCACCATGTCCCGCAGCACGATGTACTGCTGGTAATCCTTCTTGCCGAAGATGGCCGAATGCGGCCTCACCATGTTGAAGAGCTTGAGCACCACGGTGGATACGCCGCTGAAGTGCTTGGGTCGAGCGGCGCCCTCGAGGATGTGCTGCAGATCCGAAGGCTCGACGACGAACGTCTGCGGCTCGGGATAGATCTCGCGCTCGTCGGGAACGAAGACGACATCCACTCCCGCTGCGCGACATTTTTCGAAGTCCGCTTCGAGGGTGCGCGGATAGCGGTCGAAATCTTCCTTGGGCCCGAACTGCAGGCGATTCACGAAGATGCTGACGACGGTACACGCCGCGCGGGGCTTGGCAAGATTGATCAGCTCGATGTGACCTTTGTGCAGATTGCCCATCGTCGGCACGAACACGTTGTTCGGCACGCGCTCCAGGCGCTCGCGCAAGGCGGCAACGGAATGGATGACGTCCATGTGGGATTGGAATCGATAAAGTTCGGATGACCGGCGACGTTTCGCCGCGACCGTGCCCCTCAGAAGCTGTGTTCGGGGCCGGGAAACTCCTTCGCCTTCACTTGCTGCACATAGGCTTCCACAGCCGCCTGTATGCTCGCTGCACCGGCCATGAAATTCTTGACGAACTTCGCCTTCTTGCCCGGATACACATCGAGCATGTCGTGCAGAACGAGCACTTGCCCATCGCACTCGACGCCGGCGCCGATGCCGATCGTGAGCGCAGAGGCCTTGCGGGTCACTTCGGCCGCGAGCTTGGCGGGCACGGCCTCCAGCACGATCATGCCCGCCCCGGCGGCCGACAACGCTTCGGCATCTGCCACCAGCTGTCGTGCCGCGGCTTCCTCCCGACCTTGCACGCGATAGCCACCCAATTGATGCACCGACTGCGGCGTGAGACCGATGTGTCCGCATACTGGAACTCCGCGCCGGACCAGAAATTCGACCGTCTCCACCATCACGTCGCCGCCTTCGAGTTTCACCATCTGCGCGCCGGCGGCCATGAGCTTCGCGGCGTTCTCGAAGGCCTGCTGCGGACTCACCTGAAAGCTGCCGAAGGGCATGTCGGCCACGACGAAGGCGCGCTTGGAGCCGCGTGCGACACACGCCGTGTGGTAGACCATGTCATCGATCGAAACGGGCAGCGTGGTGTCGTGCCCCTGGATCACGTTGCCGAGTGAATCACCGATCAACAGGGTATCGACACCCGCATGATCGAGCAGGCTTGCGAAACTGGCGTCGTAGCAGGTCAGCATCGTGACCTTGCCGCCGTCTTGCGCCATCTTCTGCAGTGCAGCCATCGATACACGCACTTGGAGGGACCCTCTTCTAACCTAGACTGAAGTATTCGCGCGTTCCGCGCAGCGCCCGTATGCGCTGCAACAGTAATTCAAAATCCGCTTCGCGATCAACAAAGTTGAGATTATCAGAATTCACGATGAGCAGCGGTGCGGCCGAGTACTCGTGAAAGAAGCGCGCGTAGGCGTCGGAGAGGCGCGTCAGGTAGTCGAGGCTCAACCCACGCTCGTAGTCCACACGGCGTCGCCGCACACGCTCGACCAGGACAGCCGGCGAGGCCTGCAGATAGATGACGAGATCCGGTACCGGGGCGTTGGGCCGCATATGACGATACACGTTCTCGTAGAGCGCATACTCTTCCGGCTCGAGATTCAATTGCGCAAAAAGTGGATCCTTGTCGAGCATGAAATCTGCGACCGTGACGCGGGACAGCAGATCGCGCTGGTTCAGATCGCGGACTTGCTGCACGCGCTGCAGCAGGAAGAACAGTTGAGCCGACAATGCGTAACGCGCGGGCTCCTGATAGCAGCGCGGCAGGAACGGATTGGAGCCTGGATCTTCCAGCATCTCCCGCGCATTGAGGTGCAGGGCAAGCCTGCCCGTCAACGTTGTCTTGCCGGCGCCGATGGGCCCTTCGACCACGATGTATTTGCGTGTGCCAGCGGCGGAAGCCTGCGATTCGTTAAGCACTTTCGATACGCTCCAATTCCTGGCCGGCCAATGTGCCTGCGATGGTGGCTGCCAGTCCAATACCTGGAATGCAAACGGACGACTCGATTTCAAGCAAAGGCACGAGCACGAAAGCGCGCTCCTGCATTCGGGGGTGCGGCACGACGAGATCCGGTTCGGCAATGCGCGCGTCGTCGTACAGCAGGAGATCGAGATCCAGAATGCGCGGACCGTTGGGCATCGTGCGTACGCGCCCCCATCGAACTTCCAAAGCCAGCAGTTGCGTCAACAATTCGCGCGCGTCCAGACCTGTCGCGACACGGACCACGGCATTGATGAAGGCGGGCTGCTCGGTATAGCCCCACGGGGCGGTTCGATACAGACTCGACCGGGCGACGACACTGGTATCGCGCAGGCCATCGAGCGCGACCATCGCGTTGCGCACCTGCAAGGCCGGATCCGCCAGATTGCTGCCGAGCGCTACGTAGGCGACGTGATCAAGCGATGGCGACGAGGCCATCAACTGCTCGCATCGGCATCTGCAGGGCTGTCGGCACTCGGCTTGCGTCGACGCCGCCGCTTGCGTTTGGGATCTGCGTCCTTGATGAGCATCGCTTCGCGCTCGTGCGGCGTCGCCTGCTGAAAGCGCCGCCACCAGTCGCCGAGCTCGGCATCGAGCTCTCCGGAATCGCAGCGAAGCTGCAGGAAATCGTACGCCGCGCGGAAACGCGGGTGCTCCAGGACCCGGAACGGACGCTTGCCGGTGCGGTTCTCCAGGCGCTGCTGCAGGGCCCAGAGTTCCTTCATGTCGGTGGTGAATCGGCGGGGAATCGCAAGCTGCGCCGTTTGCGTATCGAGCACCTGATCCATCGCCAGGAACAGTGCAGGCATCGGGGCCATGCCGCTTTCGCGCAGCTTCCTGCCGCTGGCGAGGACTTCGTGCCACAACAGCGCGGCAAACAGAAACCCCGGCGATACCGGCTTGCCTTCCAACACCCGAACGTCGGTGTTGTTCAGCGCCAGCATGACGAAGCGTTCTCCGAGCGGCTGCTCCAGAATCACGTCGAGCAACGGCAACAACCCGTGATGGAGGCCTTCACGGCGCAGCCGCGCCACGCATTGCGTCGCGTGCCCCGAAAGCAGGAGCTTCAGCATCTCGTCGAAAAGTCGCGCGGGCGGCACGTTCTGCAGCAGTGCGGCCGACGGACGGATGGGGGCCAACGTAGATTTTTCGATCTCGAGCCCATAGCTCGCTGCGAACCGAACCGCACGCAACATGCGCACAGGATCCTCGCGGTATCGCACCTCGGGATCTCCGATCATGCGCAGCAGCTTCTTCTTCAGATCGGCGACACCGTTGTGATAGTCGATGACCTCCTGCGTCGCAGGGTCGTAGAAAAGCGCGTTGATCGTGAAATCACGCCGCGCGGCATCTTCGAGCTGGTTGCCGTAAACGTTGTCGCGCAGGAGACGGCCGTGCTCGTCGGTTTGCGCCTCGCCCTCGGCTTCCGGGTCGTGCCCACGCCGATAGGTGGCGACTTCCACGGTTTCGCTGCCGCACATGCAGTGCACCAGACGAAATCGCCGACCGATGATGCGCGAGCGGCGAAACGCGTTTCGGACCTGCTCGGGATGCGCATCCGTGGCGACGTCGTAGTCGTTCGGCTGTTTGCCCAGAATCAAATCGCGTACGGCACCGCCGACGACGAACGCCTTGTAGCCGTTGCTCTGCAACGCTTCCACGACACGGCGCGCACACGGGCTGATGCTCTCGCGTGCGATGCCATGGGAAGCCAGGGCAATCACCTTCGGTTTGGATGCGCCACGGGAAAATACGCGCCTCAAAAGGCTTCGGATCATCTGTGTTTCAGATAGGGCACGCAGCCCGGGAACCGAGATGCGTGCAAGTTTGTTCGAATGGTTGAGAGTCGACGCATCGATTCAAGCGATACAACGACGCCGGATTATACCGTCGGGGCGCGCGGCACCGGCACGCAAATGCGATCATCCTGCGGCCTGGATCTGCGCATGGAGCCGGAGGATGGGCCAACCCCGGTCCACCGCATGGGCTTCGAGCCGCGGATCCGGATCGACGACGACCGGATGGCTCACCCGTTCCAGCAGCGGCAGATCGTTTGCGGAATCGCTGTAGAACCAGGTTTCGGCAAAGTCGCCGAAGTCCTGACCGATCTGCTCGAGCCATGCATGAAGCCGGGTCACCTTGCCTTCGCGAAAACAGGGCTGACCGGTCACGCCGCCGGTAAAACAACCCGCGGATTCTTCCGGGATGGTCGCCACGAGATGCTCCACGCCGAATTCGCGTGCAATGGGTCCGGTGACGAAGCTGTTGGTCGCGGTCACGATCGCCCTCAGATCCCCCGCATGCTTGTCGACGAGGGCACGCGCCGCCGGCGAGATCATGGGCAGGATGCGGGTCCGCATGAAACCACGATGCCAATCATCGAGCTGGTCTCGCGGATACTGCGCGAGCGGCTTCAACTGAAAGGCCAGGAACTCGAAGATGTCGAGAACGCCCGCCTTGTATTGTTCGTAGAACTGCAGATTGCGTGCTTCGTAGCGGCTGCGCTCCAACACCCCTTGATCGATCAGGAACTGCGCCCACTCGTAATCCGAATCTCCGGCGAGCAGCGTGTTGTCGAGATCGAATAGTGCCAATCGCTTCATTGCATGTCCTCGTCGGTTCCCGATTGCTGCAGTACGTCCCTCACCAGCGGCACGGTGATCGGACGCCTTTCCTCCAGTGAATAGCGGTCGAGACGCTCGACCAAGGCCAGCAGCGACGACAGATCCCGCCGGGCATGGCGCAACACGTAATCCCCCACCTCCGGACCGAGGTCGAATCCGCGCGCCTCTGCGTGGGCGCGCATCGCCGCCATCTTCTCTGCGTCGTCGAGCGCCTGCACCTCGTATACGAGCCCCCATCCGAGCCGCGTCGACAGATCCGCACGCACGGCAAGGCCTGCGGGCGCGGTGGCGCCGCTGGCGAGGAGCGCCCCGCCTCCCGCATCGCGGATCCGGTTGTAGAGACCGAACAAGGCGATCTGACCCTGCGTGTCGAGCCGCTCGACGTCATCCAGGATCACGGTGGCGTGTTCGTCGATCGCCTCGATCGATGCCGCCGACACGGGGGCGCGCAGCACGAACACGGACGAAGAAACAGTGCGTGCCGCCCGCGCAACCGCGGCAAGCAGATGCGAACGCCCGCAGCCCGACCCGCCCCAGAGATAGATGAAGCGCTCGCCCGATGACCGCAACGCAAACGCATGCAACAACGCCATGAGTTCAGCGTTGCGACCCACGACGAAGTTCTCGAACGCCTGAACGGGCGGGGAGGAAAGCGCCAGCGCCAGTTGCTTCACCACGCCCCCGCTCTCGTCACGATCGGTAGATGGGACTGCCGAGATAGTCCTGACGCACGTGGCGCAACCAGACGAGCAGTGCCGCGCTCGCCGGCAGGGCGAGCAGTATCCCGAAGAACCCGAAGACCTGCCCGAACGCGAGCAGCGCGAAGATGACCGCGAGCGGATGCAGGCCGATGCGATCCCCCACGAGCCACGGTGTGACGAGGAAGCCTTCGATCAACTGGCCCAGTCCGATTGCGATCCAGATCGGGATCGCCGCAGCGATCGCTCCGAACTGCATGATCGCCGCCACCGTCGCGAGGACCAGGCCGATCGTCACACCCAGGTAGGGCACGAAGACGAGTATCCCTGTCACCACACCGATGGGCAGGGCGAACTCCAAACCCACGATCCACAGGGCGACGCAGTAATACACGCTCATGAGCACCATGACCGAGATCTGCCCGCGCAGGAATTCTGCGAGCACGGCATCGACCTCACGCGCCAGCGTGGAGATGCGATCGTGCCAACGGCGCGGGATCAGATGGTCGATGCGCTCGACCAGCAGCGGCCAATCGCGCAGCAAGTAGAACAACACGACAGGGACGAGGACGAGGTTGGCGAAAAAGCCGACGACGGCCATGCCGCCCAGGGTGAGCGACGACAGGATCTTCTCGGGCAGGCCCTCGCTGTTCTTCAGGCCGTCCGTCACGAGCTTGCGCACCGACGCGCTATCGAGCTGGATCGCGAGCCCGGTCTTCTCGCGCAGCCAGGGCAACAGTTCGTTGTTGATTCTTTCGATGAACCCCGGCATGCGTTCGGCGAGGAGCGCCCCTTCCTTCAGGACGAGCGGCAGCAGGATGAGGAAGAGCGCGACGACCATCGCAAACAGACACAGAATCACGATCGCCGTACCGAGCGCCCGGTGAATCTTCCTGCGCTGCAATCGCGTCACGAACGGGTCGCAGATGTAGGCAAGGATCGCGGCGAGCAGAAAAGGCGCGAGGATCGGCGACAGCAGATAGAGCAGCAGGCCGCCGGCGATTGCCACGCCGAGCAGGAACAGGTAGTGCAGGTCGGTACCTTGGTCTGTGCGCATTTGAAGTAGAATCGTCCCCGGTCAGCCACCGGTCGCATACCGCGCTCGCGGCGATCCGGCCCGTGTGCATCGGGGATAGCCGTCGCTCGACGCGCTGGAAGGTCCCCGTGCCCCGCTCAGTTGCCTCACGCCTCGGTGCTATTCTAATGGACTGCCGTGCGGCCGGCCCGACTTCTTGGTCGCGCCTCGTGCGGTCCTGCGTAGGCAGCCATCGATCGTTTCGGAGTTCAACTTGTCATCCGCGCCTCCCCAACAGCCCTCACTTTCATATCGCGACGCAGGCGTCGACATCGATGCCGGCGACCGCCTCGTGGACCGAATCAAGCCACTTGCCGCGCGCACCCGACGCGAGGGCGTACTGGCCGGCATCGGCGGATTCGGCGCGCTGTTCGAACTCGGTTCGCGTTATCGCGAACCGGTGCTGGTTTCGGGGACGGACGGTGTCGGCACGAAGCTCAAGCTCGCCTTTCAACTCGACCGGCACGACACCATCGGCATCGATCTCGTGGCGATGAGCGTGAACGACATCCTCGTGCAGGGCGCTGAACCGCTCTTCTTCCTCGACTACTATGCCTGCGGCAAGCTCGATGTCGATGTGGCGGCGCGTGTCGTCGGCGGCATCGCCAAGGGGTGCGAGCTTTCCCATTGTGCACTCATCGGCGGCGAAACGGCCGAAATGCCCGGCATGTACACCCCGGGCGAATACGACCTCGCGGGCTTTGCCGTCGGCGTCGTCGAAAAATCCAGGATCATCGATGGCAAGCGCATCGCGGCCGGCGACGCAGTCATCGGGCTCGCCTCCAGCGGACCGCATTCCAACGGGTATTCGCTCATCCGGCGCATCATCGCCGACCGCAAGGCAGATCTCAGCATCCCGATGGGCGATGTTTCCCTGGGCGACGCCCTCATGGCGCCCACGCGCATCTATGTGCGCAGCCTGCTCGAACTGATGAAGCACCTCCCAGTCAAGGGCATGGCCCACATCACGGGCGGGGGATTGACCGAGAACATTCCGCGCATCCTGCCCTCGGGGTTGCAGGCCGTGCTTGAGACGAGCGCCTGGCAGCTGCCGCCGGTGTTCGCGTGGCTGCAGCAGGCCGGCAATGTCGCGCTCGCCGAAATGCACCGCACATTCAACTGCGGCATCGGCATGGCGGTCGTGCTCGGCAAGGATGAGGTC
>JBIKKL010000126.1:0-9891 GCA_044360365.1 Burkholderiales bacterium
AAACCTTCTCATGACGCATCAATCGCGCTGGGTTACGCGTTGCCGCCCAAGCCGTGCTTGCCCGCGCAAGCTCGTCGCCCGGTGACGCACACAGGCACCGGCACCCGCTCGCAGGGCGTCAGAACACCCACAGCAGCGGCAACAACAGCAGGAAGAGCCACGGGCTCGGCGGCGGCTCGGGCACATCGATCCGCTGCGTCGCTGTGAACGGCCCGACGAACCCATCCGGGTCAGTCGCCTGCACGCGCATGTAGTACGCGCCGGCCTCGGGGCGATCCAGCGTGATCGTCGGCTGATCGAGTTTGCGTTCCGTATGGATCTTTTCGAACTTGCCATCGCGCGCCATCTGAAAGAGAAAACGCTGACCGGGCTCGGCGGGCCAGCGAAGCATCAGATGCTTGTCGTCGATGGCGGGCGGCTCGGCTGAGGCCGGTGCCGGCAGCAAATCGAACACGGCCGGATCGCTCCAGGGACCACGATCCCCGTCGCTGCGCACGGACGCGATACGCCAGGCATACGTGCCCGGTTTGAACATCTGCTCTGGTGCATGGTTCGTTTCGCGAAGCTCCGCGGCTTCGTGGAGCACCGTGGCGAACGCGCGATCGGCGGCGATCTGCAAAACGTAACGGTCCGCTTCAGCGGCCGACGTCCAGCGGAACTGCACCCGTTCCCCGCGGACCTTGCTGCGGTCAGCCGGTGCGGAAGCAAAGGGCGGCTCCGGCCTTGCCTTCAGACGAAACGCGTGGGTCGCATCCTTGCCTTCGAGCCCCCGATTGTCGATGCCCCGGACACGAATCACGTAGTCGCCGTCGGGCAGATCCACGAAGCGCATCTCTACGCCGTCGAAGAGCGTTTCCTGAAGCACCGCCTGAAATGTTGCATCCGGGGCAACCTGAGCACGATAGCGCTCGGCGCCGGCGAGCGGTGGTATCCGCAACCGCACGAGCGGACGTTCCAGCAACGCCGACAAGGCCGAGAGATCGGGTGCGGCGAGCAGCGCGACCGGAGGCTGGACTTCACCGCCTGCGGCGACGCGCACCCCGAAGCCGGACTTCACCTCGACGCCCACCGACGTGCCTCGAACGCCTGCCACACTGACTTCGCCTTCGAGCACTTCGGTGAGCGCATCGCCTTGTGCATCGGCCACGCGATACCTGGTGCCCCGGACGCCGGCGACCGCAGCCGGCGTCTGCACCTCGAACAGGGCACCCGGCTTGCGCTGGGGTGTCACGGTATTTTCGATGCGTCCGCCGTCGAGTCTGAGGCGGGTACGAGCCGCCCCGCCATCGAGCAGCGTTCGCAGCGTATCGAGCTGCATGGCTGTCCTGGGCTGAACGATCGTAATGGCGCCGTCCGGGAAGCGCAGGGCCACCGATCCACGTTCGCCCGTTTCGATCCGTGCGCCGCGACCGAGCTGCTCGCCGGCCTGCGCCGGCCGCCCGTCGACGCGCGCATCGCCATCTGCGCGGACGACAACGGCCTGCGCATCGACCTGCCGCATCCATTCGACCGGAATACGCAACGATGCGCCAGGCATCAGACGACGATCGTTGCGGACGCGATTGTGCGTCCTGATATCCCGCCACCGCTCGGGATCCGTCAACTGAGCCTTGGCGATGCCGATCAGCGTGTCGCCGGGGCGTATCGTATAAAGCATGTCGTCCCCGACGGGGGTCTGCGCCGATGCGACAGTGACAATGACCGACGCAATGCCCGCGACGATCGATCGCAGCCCGACCCGACTGAGATCAACCATCGATCTTCTCCAGTCGATAGCCATAACTGTAGACGGAACTCAGGCGCACGCCATTCTGCGCCCCCAAATCGAGCTTCGTCCGCAGACGGCTCATGTGGGTGTCGACGGTTCGTGTGACGATGTTGGCGTTGCGCCCCCAGATGCGCTCCAGGAGGTGGCCTCGGGACAACACCCGGCCGCATTCCCTGAATAGAAAAAGCGCAAGGTCGAACTCCTTGTCCGTGAGCTCGACGACCCGCCCCTGCACTTCAGCGCGACGGGCTTTCAGATCGAAACGGTACGGAGACAGTTCGAAGGCCGCCTCGCTCAGCGCTTCCGAATGAGCACGCCGATAGACCGCGAGAGCGCGGGCCACGAGTTCACGCCGTCGTACCGGCTTCACGAGGTAGTCGTCCGCACCGGATGAAAGGGCCTCGACGATGGCGTTCTCGCTGTGCTGAGCCGTCACGAAGATGACCGGCACCGTGCTGCGCAGGCTGGTGCGCACCCAGGCCAGGACCTCGGTGCCGTTCATGTCGGGAATGTTCCAGTCGAGCAGGAGCAGATCGTAGGTCTCGCGTCCGAGATTGCGGACGAGTTCCTTGCCGGAGTCGAAGGTGTGGCAGTCGTGCCCGGCCTCGGTCAGCCAACGCTCGAGCACCCTCGCCTGATTGGCGTCGTCTTCCAGTATCGCCGTACGCATAGCATGACAGCGCATGAGAACTGCACGGCCCCGCGCGAAAGGCGGGACACTCATGGCCGGATCCGATCATTCCTTTGGGATGGTGCCGCGAGTGTCCAGGCAGTTATATGTGCTGTCAACGATCTCGCTCGCAAAGGGCGGAACGATTACACAATGTTGATTAAGAAACCGCTGCGGGGACCGCCTCCCTGATTGTCAAACCTTGTGACGGCCGATCGTTCGGACGGATTCTCGCTCCTAGAATCGCTTCGTCCACCGACAACTCGTGCGCCCCCAGGAGCCTCCCATGGTCTGTGCCGATGCGAGCATTCGCGCAACGAATATCGATACCCATCGCAGCAATTCGATCAGACCGAACGCCCCCCGGTCTGGCGCAAACATGCCTGTCAACGCCGGGGGGCGACGCATCGAGGAACTCGAGTCGTTCGTTCACGGAATGGCACACGACGCCAGTGCGCTCACGCGCGGAATCATGCTCCGGACCGAGCTGTTGCGCGAACACCTCGGCAATCAGGCGAGCCCGCAGACGGAGCACCTCCTCACGGGCATTGCAGAGCGAGCCGATCGGCTGGGCAGGATGTCCGACGCATTGCTTCGCCTGGCACGCATCGGGACGCACGACATCGAGCGCGAGGAGATCGACCTCTCCGCGCTGGCCAGCGACGTACTGGAGGAACTGCGTCGCGACCATCCGGATCGGTCTGCCGAATGCATCGTGCGCCCGGGCATGATCGCCTACGCAGATCGAGCGCTGGTTCGGCTGTTGCTCGAAAATCTGCTGGGCAACGCGTGGAAGTACACGGCGCGTGCGCCGGCGACTCGAATCGAAGTCGGCTGCCGAAGCACCGGAGGGGAAGCTGCCTACTACATCGCGGACAACGGCATCGGCCTCACGCACGACGCTACCGCAGAGCTCTTTTCCCCGTTCGTGCGCCTGGCCGCCGCGCAATCGTTCCCGGGCACCGGCCTCGGACTCGCCATAGCCAAACAGATCGTCGAGCGCCATGGCGGCTGGATTCGAGCCGATGACGCAGCACGGCAAGGAGCCGACTTCGTGTTCTCGCTGGGCACGGCGTCGCGCCCATCCAATGGCGCCGGTACAGCATGAGGCGCGCAGCCCGGATCGGCCACACGCTGCAGCGGGGCGCACAACACTTCCTCGGCACCGCAGAGCGCGCCCGCAAAGCACTGCGCCGAGGTGGTCTCGACGGCATGCGCGCACTCCGAGGCACCGACGCGTTCAACGTGGAGCTCGTCATGCAATCGGCATCCTGCATCGACTGGGCAGCGCTAGGCCCGTGGATGGAGGCAGTCGATGCCCGTGTCGGCAGCCCGCTTCCTCAGGCCGTCTACAAACTGCACGTGCTCGCCACCTGGTTCTCGCTCGATCCACAAACACTGGCGAGTGCATGCAATCTTCGCGCGGAGTTCCGCCGGTTCATCGGCGCCGCGCTGCACGGACCGATCGTCGATGTCCAGCTCTACCTGGAACACGTCTGTAAACTGCCTCGGGCACGCGATGCACTGGCGAAGCTCGATGCAGCCGTCGAGCTGCAGCTGATCGACCATGGCTTCCTTGCACCGTCCGACGTATTGAGCAAGCTCGATCTCGGGAAAGCCCCTGGCATCGCGGCACCGACACTGGTGCTTCCTCGCAATCAAGCATCGATCGCGACATCGAACCATTCTGATCCAGCCGAGCGCTCGCCGCTCGCAATCGACTCGACCGTGGCACATACATCGAAGCAGCCAGACATCGGTCTGCCGGTGCTGATCTGGCCCTGGGGGACGATGACCCTGCTGACGGATCGTATGCCGGTCGGGCGCGATGCGGCGTTCTGCAAGTTCGCGGAGCACCTGGCGGCAGACCGCAAGGTCTCGCGCAGGCACGCACTGCTCACGCCGGTCGACGGCGGCGTGCTGGTCGAGGATCTGGGAGCTTCCAACGGTACCTATGCGGACGACGAACCGATCACCTATGCAACCGCGCGACTCGTTGCCTCGGATACATGCCTACGATTCGGTACCGATCTGGCGGTGATGCTGACGTTTGTGCCTGAACCGTGACACCCATGCGGCGCGCACCCCGAGGCTGACGCCGCATCGCACTCATTGACCGTTCGCGAGCCGAGCCGCGCTTACTTCGGCCGCCGCCACTCCAGAATGCCCTGCATCGCAAGGTAGTAGCCGCGAATGCCGAACCCCGTGATCACGCCTCGCGCATGGCGACCGACGTCCGAGATGCGCCCCCGAACCGCGGGGTTGGATATGTGCACCTCGACCGTCGGAAAATCCACCTGCGTGATCGCCGAGTTGAGCGCGCCATAGCCGACCGAGAATGCGGCCGGATTGATGATGCAGCCGCCGAGACCCGTGCCGTGCGCGGCGTACAGCCGATCGACGACCGTACCTTCCGAATTCGACTGAAAGATGTCGAGTTCCACGCCGAGATCGGCCGCGTACTGCTGCAGCTGCTGGTCGTATTCGGGCAGCGTCATCGGGCCGAACACGTCAAGCTGTGCCTTGCCGCGCATGCTCATCCCGGCCCCGTGGATCACAAGAATTTTCGTCATGTCTTTCCTCCGCGTTTGACGGCGCGGCGCGTTGCCGCCCCGTGTTCGAAATTCATGCCGGGCATGCCTCTGTCCGACCGCACTGGCCAGCCATCACTGCGGTTTGATGCCCGCCTGCTTCACCACCCGCGTCCACTTCGCCGTTTCGACCGCGATGAACTTCGCGAATTCGGGACCGCTCATGTGATCAGGCTCGGCACCGTCGGCAGAAAAGCGCTTGGTGATCTCCGGAAGCTTGAGTATCGAGGCCAGCTCGCGATCGACTCTGTCCACGATAGCCTTCGACGTCCCGGCCGGGAACATGAGCCCCCACCAGTTTGACGCCTCGTACCCGGGCAAACCCGATTCGTCGATCGTCGGGACGTCGGGCAACGCAGGATTTCGCCTCTTCGTGGCCACCCCGACCGCACGCAGCTTGCCTGACTTGATGTGCGGCAGGGCCTGCACCACCGTGCCGATCACCATGTGCGAGTTGCCGGACATGACATCGACCATCGCCGGGAATCCGCCCTTGAAGGGAATGTGCACGATGTCGATCTGAGCCATCGACTTGAACAGTTCACTCGCAAGATGCACGGAGCTGCCCACGCCCGAACTCGCGAAATTGAGTTGTCCCGGCTTGGCCTTTGCCATGGCGATGAGCTCCTTGGCCGTCTTGACACCCAGACCCGGATTGACGGATACCACGTTGGGGCCGTTGCCGATCTTGGCCACCGGCACGAACGACTTGATCTGGTCGTACGGCAACTTCTGATACATCGAGGGCGCAAACGCATAGGCAGCTGAAATGATCAGCATCGTGTAACCGTCCGGATCGGACTTCGCTGCGATGTCGATGCCCATGTTGCCGCCGGCGCCGGCCCGGTTGTCGACCACGACGGATTTGCCGAGTCGCTCGCTCAGATGCATCCCCATCATGCGGCCGATGATGTCGTTGCTCCCGCCGGGGGGGAAGGGAATCACCATCCGGATGGGCCGTGAGGGCCACGCATCCGCCGCCTGGGCGGCAGGCAGGAATGCAGCGCAAGCGGCACAGGCCGTCAGCAATCGGTAAGTCGGGTTCATTCAGGTCTCCTCGTCTATCGGGTCGATCACGACCCCATGCATGGTTGGTATCGCGGATCCGGTCGCGACGCACATGACATCCGTCCGAATCCCGTGTTTACGGCATCGATCCCGATGCCGACTCACTGCGCCTTGATGTTCGCTTCCGCGATCAGCCTGGCCCACTTCGCGGATTCGTCGCGCATGTAGGTCGCGAACTGCTCCGGTGCGCTGCCGACGACGGTCGACCCCATCGCCGTGAGTTTCCCGCGCACCTCGGGCACGGCAAGGGCCTTCTGCACGTCGGCGTGGATGCGACGCACGAGTTCGGGCGATGTACCTCCCGGCAGCACCAGACCGAACCAGTTGGTGAGATCGTAGCCCGGCACACCGGATTCGGCGAGGGTGGGCACGTCGGGCAACGTCGGGGAGCGCATCTGACCCAGCATGCCGATTGCCTTCACCTTGCCGGACTTGATCTGCGGCAGATACTGCAGCAGGCTGTCGAACGAGAACATGATCTGCCCGCCCAGCAGATCCTGCATGACGATGGCGCTCCCCTTGTACGGAATGTGCGCGATGTCGATCCCGGCCATCTTGTTGAGCAACTCGCCGGCGAGATGCGGTGCACCGCCTGGCCCCGATGAACCATATGTCAATTGACCGGGTTGCCGCCTTGCCAGGCCGATCACCTCCTTGACGTTCTTCGCGGGCACCGACGGATGCGCCACCATGACGAAATGCACCGCGACCACTTGCGACAGCGCGGCAAAATCCTTCGCAGGATCGACGGCCATCTTCGGGAACAGATGCTTGTTGACGGCGAGGTTGCCCATGGTCCCCATGAACATCGTGTAGCCGTCGGCAGGCGCCTTCGCCGCGAACTCGGTCCCGATGGTGCCGCTCGCCCCGGCGCGATTGTCGACCAGCACCTGCTGCCCCCAATACTCGGAGAGCTTTTGCCCGAGCACGCGGGCGACGATATCCGTACCGCCGCCAGCCGGGAATGCAACGATGATGCGTACGGGTTTGGTCGGAAACGACTGCGCCGCTGCCTGCGGTATCGCGCCCATGGCGAGCGCACACAACGCGATCGACATCGTCCCGACTCGTACGCCGCTACCCACTGCCATCCTCGAACCTCCTCTGGGTCACGCTTCGATTCGAAGTCATCGCCAGGCGACGATGCGACCGACCCAATGCCGAGCCACCGCCATGTCACGGCTGGCAAGAGCGCGCCATTCTACCCACAATCGAACTCCGGGTCGGCGCACGCTCACACGGAGCACAGTACACTCGTGGCCGGGGCGTTGCGCCGTTTGCACGACCGAAGCACCTCATGATGCCTTATCGATCTCTCCCCGTCGTGTTTCAGTCGTGCGAGTTTCTGCGCCATGCATGCCTCGTCCTGTTGCTTGCATGGTTCGCGCTGCGGATCGAGCCGCTCCATGCGAGTGATCGAGCCGAGCGCATCGAAGGTGTCGTGCTCAAGGTACGGGATGGCGACACACTGCAGATTCGGACCGATGCCGGTCAGCACATCGAGGTACGCTTGAACGCCATCGACGCCCCGGAGAAGTCGCATGGCGGCATGCGGGGACAGCCGCACGCGGAGCGTGCTCGCCTTAATCTCGCGCAGCTCGCCGCAAGGCGCGACGTCACGCTGCTGAGAACGACCATGGACCGCTACGGTCGCCACGTGGGTCGCGTGCTCGTGCACACGTCGGATGGCACGATCGACGCCGGATGGTGGCAGGTACGCTCGGGCTATGCCTGGGTGTACGAACGCTACCTCGGCGAGATCCCGGTCGCGATGCGCATCGAGTACCGTGACGCCCAAGCCGATGCACGCACCCAACGGCGCGGATTGTGGACTGACTCGCGTCCGATCGCTCCGTGGGAATGGCGACAGCGTCAGCGTTCCTCGTGAGCCTTGTTCCCGGCCGCGACGATGGCGGCCATATGGTCCTGCGCGAAGCACAGATCCGTCCATGCCTTGGCCTTGTCGGCCAATGTGCGCAGCAGATAGGCCGGGTGATAGGTCACGATGAGCGGCGTCCCGCGGTACTCGTGCACGCGACCGCGCAGACTCGCGACGGCA
Source organism: Burkholderiales bacterium (assembly GCA_044360365.1). Lineage (GTDB taxonomy): Bacteria > Pseudomonadota > Gammaproteobacteria > Burkholderiales > WYBJ01 > WYBJ01. The sequence continues at coordinate 8,157 of JBIKKL010000126.1, forward strand.
GCATCCGTCTGCAACAGGTGACTGGCGGCGATCTTGCCCATCGCCACGATGAGCTTGGGCCGGATGAGTTCGATCTGGCGCGTGAGGTAGGGCTCGCAGCAGCTCATCTCGCCCGACTCGGGATTGCGATTGTTCGGCGGCCGACACTTCACGACGTTGGCGATGTATACGTCTTCGCCGCGCCTCATGCCGACGGCGGCGAGCATGTTGTCGAGCAATCGCCCTGCCTGACCGACGAAGGGTTCGCCCTTCGCATCTTCGTCGGCACCCGGCCCCTCCCCCACGAACAACCACGAAGCGCTTTCGTCGCCGACACCGAAGACTGCCTTGTTGCGCTTCGCATGCAGCGGGCAGGCACTGCATTGCTCGACAGCCCCCTTGAGCGTCGGCCAATCCATCTGCAGGATGACCTCCCGGCGGGCCGACGGCATGGTTGCCGCAACCTTGGGAGCAGCAGCGGTCGAGGTCGATTCGGGTACCTCCGGGGCAGGCACAACGTCGACGTCGGGCCTGGGGCGCAGCCGCCACCGCGGCCCGAGCCCCATCTCTTCCAATACGAGGTCGCGTCGGCTCATAGATTCAGGAGCAGCAGCAAAGCATCTTCCCGCCCTTCGGCGGCAGGATAGTAGCCGCGGCGCACGGCGATGCGCTCGAACCCGACACTCTCGTAGAGTGCGCGTGCGACCGTGTTGGACGGACGCACTTCGAGCAGCAGAATGCGCGCCCCCAGGCTGCGCGCAAGATCGATCTGATGCAGCAGCAGAACGCGTCCGAGCCCCCTGCCCTGCCAGGCGGCATCGATACTGATGTTGAGCAGATGCGCTTCGCCTGCGGCGACGGCCAGAATGCCATACCCGCACAGGCAGCCATGGGCCTCCAGCACCGTGCAGTCGTAGCCTGCCGCCAGCGAGTCCGCGAAGTTGCCCTGCGTCCAGGGATGGGAATAGATGCCCCGCTCGATCTCGCTCACGCGCGGCAGATCGTCCATGCGCATGCCGCGGTACGAGGCGTTCTGTCCCGGCAGCGCGCTCACCGCTGCTCCTCGATCGTCAGCGCCACCTTGTCGCGGATATAGACGGGCAAGGCGGCTTCCGGCGGCTGCCCCCCCGATGCGGCGAACTGCCGCGCGCCGAGGCGTGCGATCTCGCGCGCGTGAGGCACCTGAACAGGCACGATCGAGCGCACTTGCGTCCGCAGGCGCGGCGCGATCGTATCGGCGTAGACTGAAAAACCGTTGCCGGCACCGACCCATTCCCCCTCGGGCAGTGCAGGCAGATCGCCGGGCACATGGAGCGAGGGAGCGACGATCGTCGTCCACGCATCGCCCGTGCGACGATACGCCGCGAAATACACCTCTTTCATGCGCGCATCGATGCAGCATGCAACCTCGTTCGATTCCGCGGCCTCGGCAAGGGCAAGCAGCGTGCCGATGCCCACGACGGGGAGGCCCGCTCCGAAGGCGAGCCCCTGAGCGACCCCGCATGCAATACGCAGGCCGGTAAACGATCCCGGCCCTTCACCGAACGCAATGGCATCGAGCTGGGACAGCTTCAGCCCCGCAGAGGTCAGGAGGCGATCCACCATCGGCAGGACCAGTTCGGAGTGACGCTGCCCGGCCTCCACCCCTTCGGCGAGAATCGCCCCGTCGAGCCACAAGGCGACGGAGCAAAAGGTGGTGGACGTATCCAGAGCGAGCAGGTTCACCGGGCGTACCCAGAGGCGATGAGCGATTGCG
>JBIKKL010000756.1:0-2634 GCA_044360365.1 Burkholderiales bacterium
ACGATGACTTCGTCGAACGTCGCGTTGGCGGGGATGTGGGTGTATTCGAACAGCATGCTGCGCACGATGCGGGACCCCTTCTCCAACACGGACCCCTGACCGATCCATGCCGGACCGATGATTTCGCTCCCCGGTTCGATGCGGCAGCCCGAACCGATATACACCGGACCTTGGATCTTGACGTCGTCCCAGTCGATGCGGGTGTTGAGGCCTACCCAGACCTCTTCACGCACCTGCTTGCCTGGAATCTCCATGCCTGCGACCGTACCCTTCATCACCTGCTGCAGCACGGCCCAGTAATCGGAGATCTTGCCGATGTCGATCCAGTTGAAGCTGCGCTTCTGCGCATAGAACGGCATGCCGCGCGTGACGAGCATCGGGAAGAGATCACCGCCGATGTCGAACACTTCGCCGGGCGGGATGAGATCGATCACCTGCGGTTCGAAGATGTAGATGCCGGTACTTGCCCAGTTCGATTTGGCCTGGGAACGCTGGGGCTTCTCCTGGAACTGCTGGATGCGACCGCTCTCGTCGGCCACGACCACGCCGTAGTTGGAGACGTCGTCCCAGCCGACTTCCTTGGTGATCACGCTGGCCATCGCGCCACGGCGACGGTGTTCGTTCAATGCAAGATTGATGTCGAGATCGATGAGTGCATCGCCGCACAGAACGAGCGTGGTCTCGTCGAAGAAGCTGCCGAAGTCCTGAATCTTGCGGAGGCCGCCCGCCGAGCCGATGGGATGAGGCACCACCTTGCCGTTGACCATGCGCCCCTCGAACGAGTAGCCGATTTCGACGCCGTAGTTGTGACCGTCGCCGAAGTAGCCTTCGATTTTCTCGTGCAGGTAGCTGGTGTTGATCATGATCTCGCGCACGCCGTAGCGGGCGAGATGCTCGATGAGGTAGGCCAGAACGGGCTTGCCGAGAATGGGAATCATCGGCTTGGGCAATTCGTAGGTCAGGGGTTGAACCCGGGTGCCCTTGCCTGCGGCGAGTATCATCGCTTTCATTGGTCTTTCCCTCGATATTCGTATGCAACGACCATACGGATTCCAACTGCTGCTGGGTGTGCGTCAGCGATAAAGCCAGCTTACTCCCATCGCGACGACATTTCCGTGACAAATGCTCGCTTCGAATCGATTCTGTTCCATTACCTGTCCATCAACGTCTGGCCGTCTTGCACTCCCAGACCCAGGCGTGACGCACGATGGTGTCCAGATCGGCGAAGCGGGGTTGCCACCCCAGTTCCGTTCGGGCGCGACGGGCATCGGCGACGAGTCGTGCGGGATCGCCCGCACGGCGCCCTGCGTACTTTCGAGCAATCGGCGTGCCTGCGACCCGCTCGGACGCATCTATGACTTCCTTCACAGAGAATCCGTTTCCGTTGCCGAGGTTGTAGGCGCCGCTCGGTGCCCCTGCACGCAGCCGATCGAGTGCCAACAGGTGGGCCTCGCACAGGTCGACGATATGGATGTAGTCGCGGATGCAGGTGCCGTCGGGGGTGTCGTAGTCCTGACCGAAGACGTCGATGTGCGAACGACGTCCCGAAGCAGCCTGCAGCACCAGAGGGATGAGATGCGTCTCGGGCTCGTGACGCTCCCCGAGCCGCCCCTCGGGATCGGCCCCGGCCGCGTTGAAATACCGCAGGCAGGTCGAACGCAGGCCATAGGCCCGATCGTAGTCGGCCAGCACCTGCTCGATCGCGAACTTGCTGAATCCGTAGGGGTTGATCGGCCGGCGGGGGTGCGCCTCGTCGATCGGAACGTAGTCCGGCTCGCCGAAGATCGCCGCCGTCGACGAAAAAATGAAGTGTGCGACGCCGTGCCGATGCATCGCGTCGAGGAGATTCAGGGTATTGGCGACGTTGTTCCGGTAATACTTGGCCGGCTCGCGCACCGATTCGCCGACCTGGATGAACGACGCGAAGTGCATGACGCCATCGAACCGGTGAGCTGCGAAGAGCCCATCCAGTGCCGCGGGATCCGCAAGATCGCCCTCGATCAGCCGCCCCGCGGGCACGGCATCCCGATAGCCTGTGGACAAATTGTCGAAGACGACAGGCTCGTGCCCACGATCGAACAGCATCTGCAGCATATGCGAGCCGATGTAGCCCGCCCCGCCGACCACGAGCACCTTCATGACCACTGATCTCCCTTGCGCACGATGAACGCCCGCGATCTTAGCCGAACGCCCGAGCGCGGCCGGATCGGATGCAATCGAGCGCCATGAGGGGATCGGCTGCGGCCGCCCCGTCCGCGACCGCAGCCTCTCCACGCCTTGCGGCTACCTCAACGGCAGATATCGGACGGTCTGGCGAATTCTCGAGAGCACGCCGTCGAGGTTGTGCACCACCTCGTCGTCGCTGAACCGCAGCACCGTCACGCCGCCCAGTCGCAGACGCACGTCCCGCTCCCGTTCGTGGTGGACGCTGAACCGCTCGTCCGTCGAGATCGGATCGACGTCTATCGCGAGCCCTAGCCGGACGCAGTAGAAATCCACGACGTAGCGATCGATCGGCCGCTTGCGTTCGAACTTCACGCCAAGCAGCTTGCGCCCTTTGAGTTCCTGCCAGAGCACGGCTTCGGCAGGCGTCATGCGCTGTCGCATCTGCGCCGCCACGGGCACAAGCCGCCA
>JBIKKL010000757.1:0-2633 GCA_044360365.1 Burkholderiales bacterium
CACCGACGAGACCTACGAGAGCGTCGCGCGCGAGATCTCGTCACAGCCGAACGGCATCGCCTATGTCATCGTCGATGCGAAGATCGAGGACGTTCCCAACTACAAGATCGTCATCTATACCGAGCAGCCCGCGATCGAAGCGAGTTCCCTCAGCGAACTGGCCGGCAAGCTCGGGCTGCCGGTTCCGGCCCTGCACGACACCGTCGATCGCTTCAACAAGGCTTGTGTCGCCGGCGAGTTCAATCCACGGATCGTCGACAACCTGGGGACGCAGGGTATTTCTCCCGCCAAGTCCAACTGGTCACGCCCGCTCGACAAGCCGCCCTTCAAAGCGTACCCGATCGTCTCGTCCATCGTGTTCACCTTCGGCGGTTTGAAGGTCAATGCGAGCGCGCAGGTCGTCAATCTGGACGGCGATGCGATTCCCGGGCTCTATGCGGCCGGGGAGACGATGGGGACGTACTACAACGCCTACACCGGGGCGACATCGGTCATGAAGGGGGCGGTATTCGGGCGCATTGCGGGTCTCGATGCCGGCCGACGGGTAACCGGCCGCTGACTGCAGTGATCGAGTTTGCCACTACGACGAACCGAAGGAGAATTCCCCCATGAGACTCGTCTCGCCGGAAGGTCACTCGCTTCCGCTCAGCATCGGTGCGGTGCCGCGGCCTCGTTCGCTGCAAGGCTTGAGGATAGGCTTTCTCGACAATGCGAAAGCCCCTGTCGACAAGATGATGGCCCACATCGAGGCGAAGCTGAGGGCAAAGTATCCAGGACTCGAAACGTACACCGCATCGAAGGTGGCCGCCTCGCGCCCGGCCGACGCGCGCATGCTGAAGGCGTTGCGCGACAACTGCGACGTGGTGATCAACGCGCTCGGGGATTGAGGCTCCTGCACGTCGTGGAGTGTCCACGACTCGATCGAAGCCGAGAAGCTCGGTTTGCCGTCTGTGCTCCTCGTGAGCACGTCGTTTACCGGGCTCGCTCGCAGTCAAGCGAGGGCGCTCGGCATGCCGGCGCTGCCTACAGTGGTCTTGCCGCATCCCATCGGCGGTTCTCCCCTCGATTCGGTGCTGGCGAAGGTCGATCATGCGTTCGATGAGATCGTCGGCATGCTGACGTCCCCATTGCCCGGGACCGGGGACGTCCACGTGCCTCGAGCCGGTGAGCGGATCGAAGTGCCATGCCGCGACGAGTGGAGTGATCTGCAACGCGAACTGATCCGTCGTGGCTGGGGGGATGGCTTGCCCGCGGTACCGCCGACGGAAGAACGCGTATCCGCGATGGTGGCAGGTACTGGATTCGCCGCTGATCAGATCGTCGGCATCGTCGCCCCGAGAATGGGCGTTGCGACGGTCGAACTCATCGCAGCGAACGCTGTGATGGCCGGATGCCGGCCGAAGCACATGCCGTTGCTGATTGCAGCGGTGCAGGCGATGGTCGAGCCGCAGTTCAATCTGTACGGCTGTCAGGCGACGACCCATTGCGTGGCACCGCTCCTGATCGTGAATGGTCCACTCGCCGCGGCGCTCGGCATCCATTCGGGGGCGGGCTGCTTCGGTCCTGGCCCCTGGGACAACGGCGTCGTCGGGCGCGCCGTCCGACTCATCCTGCTCAATATCGGTGGCGCCATACCGGGGGAGATCGACAAGGCCACGATGGGGCATCCCGGGAAGTTCACATTTTGCATCGCCGAAAACGAAGCGGGCAGCCCGTGGCCGTCACTCGCCGCGCAGCGAGGATTCGAACCGGGCGTGAGCACCGTGACCGTGGTGGGCGGCGAAGCGCCGCACAACATCAACGAGCACGAAGGGACGACGGCGAACGGCTTGCTGACGACCATCTGCGGGGCAATGGCGCAGACCGGACAGAACACGGTGTACTACAACGGCGAGCCGCTGCTCGTGTTGGGACCCGAGCATGCCGCAACGATCGCCCGCGACGGCTTCAGCAAGGAAGATGTTCAGCGCGCGGTCTACGACGATGCGCGTATCCCCATCACGCGCTTCGGCAAGGAAGTCATCGAGCGGCGACTGCACCGTCGCATGGCCCAGAGGTACAAGCACAAGAACATCTCGCCCGACACACTCGTGACCATTGCGCAGCGCTGGGAAGACGTGATGGTGATCGTCGCGGGCGGGCCGGGGAAACATTCGATGTTCGTGCCGACGTTCGGCGCGACTCGTTCGGTGACACGCGCAGTACTGAAGTCGGACGGCAGCCCGTGGTTGCCGTCGGATGTGGTGGACGATTGAGCGGCGTTGGCACACCCCTGATTTGTGCTGATCGACATAGTGCGAAACGCGGCGAGACAACGAGTGAGCAGGATCCATTGGAGCAGCACGAAAGGACGGACACTTTGAGAGTGAGTAACGCTACGCTCGGGATGTGCTCGGGACATGGATCGCTGGTGTCACGAGCTTCCTCGGCATTGCGCTGGACGATCGCTGCAGGTGTGCTGACGAACGCCGGCGTCCTCATGGCGGCCGAAAGCTATCCCAGCCGGCCCGTGCGGCTGGTGGTGACGTTTCCCGCCGGCGGCGGCATCGACATCATCGGGCGCGCCGTCGCGCAGAAACTTGCGGAGAGCCTGGGTCAATCTTTCGTGGTGGACAACCGTGCCGGCGGCGGCG
>JBIKKL010000127.1:0-9859 GCA_044360365.1 Burkholderiales bacterium
TTGATGTGGTCGTCCATCGAGCCGCCGACATCGAGAAACAGCAGCACCTTCACCGCGTTGTGCCGCTCCGGCACCATCTTGATATCGAGCCAGCCCGCATTGCGCGCGGTTGAACGAATCGTATCGTCCAGATCCAGAATGTCGGGATTGCCGTCGCGCGCGAATCGCCGCAGCCGACGCAGCGCAACCTTGATATTGCGAGTGCCGATCTCGACCGAATCGTCGTAGTTCTTGTACTCCCGCGCATCCCAGACCTTCACGGCGCGCCGGTTGCGGGATTCCTTCTGTCCGATGCGTATGCCTTCGGGATTGTAGCCGTAGGCGCCGAACGGACTCGTGCCAGCGGTGCCGATCCACTTCGAGCCACCCTCATGCCGGCCCTTCTGCTCCGCCAGACGCTGCTTCAGCGTCTCCATGATCTTTTCCCAGCCGCCCAGGGATTCGATGGCCTTCTTCTCCTCTTCGGAGAGGTATTTCTCGGCCATGTGCTTCAACCATTCCTCGGGGATCTCGGCGACGACGCCGTCGATCTGAACCACGCCCTTGAAGTACTTGCCGAAGGCACGGTCGAATTTGTCGAAGTGCTTCTCGTCCTTCACCATGCAGGTGCGCGAAAGGTGATAGAACTCGTCGACCGAACAGTAAGCGACGTGCTTCTTCAGCGCCTCCATCAGCACGAGGAACTCCTTGATGGAGACCGGGACGGCAAATTCCTTCAGCGTGAAGAAGAAGTCGATCAGCATGGCGATTGCCTCAGGGTCAGGTCTTGCGGCGCGACATGAACACCAGCCGCTCGAACAAGTGGACGTCCTGCTCGTTCTTCAGCAACGCGCCGTGCAGAGGGGGCACGACCTTGTGCGTATCGCTCGTATGGAGCGCCTCGGCAGGAATGTCCTCGGCCAGAAGAAGCTTGATCCAGTCGAGCAGCTCCGAGGTGCTGGGCTTCTTTTTGAGACCGGGCACCTCCCGGATGCCGAAAAAAGCCTCCATCGCCTCGCGTACGAGCTCCTGCTTGATGGTGGGAAAGTGCACTTCGACGATGCGCTGCATCGTCTCCTTGTCGGGGAACCGGATGTAGTGAAAGAAACAGCGGCGCAGGAAGGCGTCGGGCAATTCCTTCTCGTTGTTGCTGGTGATGATGACCGTGGGCCGATGCTTGGCACGAACGAGCTGCTGGGTCTCGTAGACGTAGAACTCCATACGGTCCAGTTCGCGCAGCAGGTCGTTCGGAAACTCGATGTCGGCCTTGTCGATCTCGTCGATCAGCACGATCGAAGGCTCTTCGGACTGGAACGCCTGCCAGAGCACCCCTCGCACGATGTAATTGGATATGTCTTGAACCTTGGGGTCGCCGAGCTGCGAATCTCGCAATCGCGACACGGCGTCGTACTCGTAGAGCCCCTGCTGCGCCTTCGCCGTCGACTTGATGTGCCATTGGAAGAGCGGTCGGCCCAGCGCCTTGGCCACCTCCTCGGCCAGCATGGTTTTTCCGGTACCGGGCTCGCCCTTCACCAGCAGGGGACGCTCCAGCGTGACGGCGGCATTGACGGCCATGCGCAGGTCGTCGGTGGCAATGTAGTTTTCGGAACCGGTGAAGCGGGTCATGGCGGGCCTCGGTTGGGGAACGCGATCGATTATAGCGGCGAAGAAAACCTGTCGAATACCTTTACAGTGTAAGCGAATCCGACAGTTGCGAAGGTTCTCTCACGCTGCGCATAATCGATGCGTACCCAATTTTGGAAACAAGGATCGCCGATATGCAGCGCGCCCTCTCGAAGAAGATCGCTTCGCTTGTAACCACGACCGTCTTGGCCATTGCCAGTCAGTCGGCGGCGGCCTTGGTTGCCGAAGTCGACGAGTTCGCGATCTGGAAGAATCAGGCCCTCCTCTTCCAGGACACCTTCAGCGACAACGTCGCTCCGCCGTCGGCACCCGGCGAATTCGCCACCTATCTTTTTCCAGTCGGCAGGATCACCGAATCCGCCGGCAAGGCATACCTCGATGCCGCTCACGGCGAACTTCGCGCCAATGCCGAGGGCGACCTTTCAAACGTGACCCGCATCACCTTCTCCACGAATATCGTTCCGAGCGAAAGTACCGGCCTGAAGAGCGACCAGACGTTTCAAGTCAAGGCAAGATTCGGTCTGCTCGACAACACGGTAGCGGGCGACACCTATGGCATTCGGTTGACCGATCGCGACGCCCTCGGACAGCTCGGCACCGACGGCAACAGTGGCAACGACGTCATCGAGTTGCGGGTCAATCACTCGGCGACCGGCGTACGCAGGCTCCAGTTTCGTACGCAGGATTTCATTCTCCGCGAGATCGATGTTCTGTCCAACAGCACGATACCAACCTCCTACTTCAACACATATGACAGCGTCGAGCTGATACTCACCAAAGACAATCCGGGTTCGAAGACGATCTCGGCGAGCGCAGCCTTCCTGTCGTCTGGCGGCACTCCAGCGCAGTTCGTCACTTTCAGCACGACGGTCGACGCCTTCCAGGGCGAGAACTGGACGAGGGCTGAACTCTTTGCCAGCCAGGCGCCGATTCCCGAACCGGAAACCTACGCGATGTTGCTCACCGGGGTGGCCCTGATCGGCTGGCGCCTGCGACGCCAGGCCAGGCACCGCATCGCTGCCAACGCCAGCTGATCTACGCGAGTCGCCACCGACGGGCCGAATCATCATCGGCCCGTTTCGTTCAGGTGCTCCGACTCGAACTGAACGCGTCGAGTTGCTCGCGCGTGTCGATATCCGCAAGTACGCCGGGATCGTCGACATCGATCATCTGAACTTGCTCGGCCTCCCGACGAACGATATCGCGCGCCCCCGCATCACCGGTGAGCGTCACCAGGCATGAGCGCAGCGCACCGGAGAATCCTACGGGATGGCCACGCTGCCCTCGATACGCCGGCGCCGCGATCAGAGCACCCATGCGCAATGTCTCGGCAACGCGGGAAATCGTTGCCTTGTCGATGAGCGGCATGTCGGCAAGCGCCACGATCCAGCCGTCGGCATCGGCGGATGCGCGCACACCGTGCGCGAGACTTTCTCCCATGCCTCGTATCGCGTCGGCACAGACCTCGACCCGCATGCCCTCTGCACGCAGCAAATCAGCCAACGCATCGTCCCCGGGCTTCACGACTGCGATGACCTCGTCGAGTGCAGCCTGCAGCCTGCGAGCCGACTGTAAGCCCACCGGAACACCGTCGCCGAGCTTTGCGAGCAGCTTGCCGCCACCGAATCTGCTGCCTTGGCCGGCAGCGAGCAGGATTCCCACGATGCGCATGAACGACCCTCCGGTGCTCATTGTATCGCGCGGGCAGGCGTCATCATGACTGCCGCCCACCTGGGCCCGACATCCGGGCTAGAATGACGTCGATCGAACGCGCCGGCAGCGACTACTGCCCTGCGCGCCTACCGACCTACGACGCGAGGAGCACGCGATGAGCAACATCGGATTCGTCGGCCTGGGAATCATGGGCAAGCCCATGGCGCTCAATCTCATCAAGGGTGGCCACAAGCTTTTCCTGAACTCGCGAAGCGGAGTCTCCCAGGAACTCACGGCCGCCGGTGGAACGTCGTGCGACTCCCCGAAGACGGTCGCGCAGCAGGCCGACATCATCATCGTCATGGTGCCCGACACCCCGGACGTCGAAAAGGTCCTGTTCGGCGAAAGCGGCATCGCGCAAGGACTCTCGAAGGGCAAGCTCGTGATCGACATGAGTTCAATCTCGCCCATCGCAACCAAGGACTACGCGAAGCGCATCAACGATCTCGGCTGCGATTATCTCGACGCACCGGTCTCGGGCGGCGAGGTCGGCGCCAAGAACGCTGCCCTTACGATCATGGTCGGCGGGCCGCAAGCCGCGTTCGATCGGGCACAACCCATCTTCGAGCTGATGGGCAAGAACATCACGCTCGTCGGCGGCAATGGCGACGGACAAACCTGCAAGGTCGCCAATCAGATCATCGTCGCCCTGAACATCGAGGCCGCGGCCGAAGCGCTGCTCTTCGCCGCCAAGGCCGGCGCCGATCCGGCCAAGGTCCGCCAGGCCCTGATGGGCGGGTTCGCCGCGTCGCGCGTGCTCGAAGTCCATGGCGAGCGCATGATCAAGCGCACCTTCGATCCGGGCTTTCGCATCGAACTGCACCAGAAGGATCTGTCGCTCGCGCTCAACGGCGCGCGCAGTCTGGGCATCAGTCTTCCGAACACCGCCACCGCGCAGGAACTATTCAATGCGTGCGTGGCCAATGGCGGCGCGAAATGGGACCACTCCGCAATGGTTCGAGCCCTGGAGCGCCTTGCCAACCACGAAGTCGGCAGCGGCTCCTAGCCTTTACGCACGATCACGAAACCGGTGCAGCCCGAACTTCCACCCTTGCCCTGCGCCGAGCGCGCTGCGCTGATCGAAGCGCTGCTGCGCTTCCTGCCCAGCGCCTCCGTGCTGCACGAGGAAGAAGATCTGCGCCCCTACGAATGCGACGGCTTGTCGGCGTATCGATGCCTCCCCGGCATCGCCGTGTTGCCCCACGACGAGTCGCAGGTCTGTCGCATCCTCGCTCTATGCAAGGCACGAAACATACCGGTGGTCGCACGCGGCTCGGGCACCGGACTATCGGGTGGCGCCCTGCCGCACCCTGGCGGCGTGCTGCTTTCCCTCTCGCGCTTCATGCGCATCCTCGAAATCGATCCCATCGCACGCATCGCACGCGTCCAGCCCGGCGTTCGCAATCTGGCGATCTCGGAGGCCGCGGCGCGCTACAGCATGTATTACGCGCCTGACCCATCGAGCCAGATTGCATGCAGCATCGGCGGCAACGTGGCGGAGAACTCCGGGGGCGTCCATTGCCTCAAGTACGGACTTACCGTGCACAACGTCATCAAGCTGCGAATCGCGACGATCGATGGCGAGATGATCGAACTCGGCAGCGATGCGCTCGACAGTCCAGGCTACGATCTGCTCGCCTTGATGTGCGGTTCGGAAGGTCTCCTCGGCATCGTCACGGAAGTGACGGTTAAGCTGCTGCCCAAACCGCAAGTCGCCAAGTGCGTACTGGCCGCATTCGACAGCGTCGCGGACGCCGGCAACGCCGTCGCGGCCGTGATTGCGGCCGGCATCATCCCGGCCGGCCTGGAGATGATGGACAAGGCGGCGACAGCAGCGGTCGAACCCTTTGTACAAGCCGGGTATCCACTGGATGCCGAAGCGATCCTGCTCTGCGAGTCCGACGGTACCTTCGAGGAAGTTCAAGCACAGATCGAACGCATCGCAGACATCATGCGCAGCGTCAATGCCAAGGAGATACGCGTATCGCGCGATGATGTCGAGCGGCTGCGCTTCTGGTCCGGACGCAAGGCAGCGTTTCCCGCGGTCGGTCGGATATCGCCCGACTACTATTGCATGGATGGAACCATTCCGCGCAAGCGCCTTGCCGAAGTTCTCACCGGTATCGGCGCGCTCGAGAAACAATACGGGCTGCGCTGCGCGAACGTCTTTCACGCGGGCGACGGAAATCTGCACCCGCTCATCCTCTACGACGCGAACGTACCCGGCGAACTGGAGCGTTGTGAAGCGTTCGGCGCGAAGATTCTTGCGCTGTGCATCGAGGCCGGCGGCACCATCACGGGCGAACACGGCGTCGGCATCGAGAAGATCGACTCGATGTGCGAGCAGTTTGCGCCCGATGTGCTCGAAGCCTTCCACTCGGTCAAGGCCGCGTTCGACCCCGCGGGACTGCTCAATCCCGGCAAGGCCGTGCCTACGCTGCATCGCTGTGCCGAGATGGGCCGCATGCACGTTCATCGCGGATCGGAGAAATTCTCCGATCTGCCGCGATTCTGAGCTTGGGCATGAAGGAACTCGTCGACGGATTTCGCGATCGCATCGCCCAGGTCGCCGATCGAAACCAGTCGTTGTGCATCCGCGGCAGCGGCAGCAAGGATTTCTACGGCGCCCCGATCGAGGGCGAGGCCCTCGATATCCGAGATTACCGCGGCATCATCGACTACGAGCCGACGGAACTCGTTCTGCAGGCACGTGCCGGCACCCCTCTATCGGAAATCGAACAGACGCTGGCCGACCACGGACAGATGCTTGCGTTCGAACCCCCGCATTTCGGCCCGGAGGCGACGCTCGGCGGCACCATCGCTTGCGGACTCTCCGGACCACGAAGGGCAAGTGTCGGGTCCGCTCGGGACTTCGTGCTCGGCGTGCGCATACTCGACGGACGCGGCAAGGATCTCGCCTTTGGCGGCAAGGTGATGAAGAACGTCGCCGGGTACGACGTATCGCGATTGATGGTGGGCGCACTCGGCACCCTCGGCGTGCTGCTCGACATCGCGCTCAAGGTGCTGCCGCGTCCGGAGCATGAGCTGACGCTGCGTTTGCCGTTCTCGCAGGCAGATGCGATCCGCCAAATGAACCATTGGGCGGGCAAGCCGCTGCCGATCAGCGCAACCTGCCACGAAGAAGCGAACCTCAGCGTGCGACTCTCGGGCACGCGTGCAGGGGTCGAAGCGGCGGCTCGACTATTGGGTGGCGCCGAAGTCGAGGATGCAACGACCTACTGGGCGACACTTCGCGAACACCATAGCGATTTCTTTCGGGAGGAAGGCGAGTTGTGGCGCATATCGGTCAAATCGACAGCGCCCATCCTGCCGCTGCCGGGACGACAGGTGATCGAGTGGAACGGCGCCTTGCGCTGGGTGAAGACCGATGCGTCGGCGGCCGTCGTCCGCGACGTCGCCTGCAAGGCAGGCGGTCATGCGACCTTGTTTCGTACTCGCGAAGCGGTTGCCGCACGCTTTCAGCAGCCATCTCCCGGCATCATGACCTTGCACCGCCGCCTCAAGCAGGCTTTCGACCCGGCCGGAATTCTGAACCGCGGCCGCCTCTATCCAGATCTGTAGACGCATGCAAACGCATCTCGCGCCATTTGTTCAGGATACCGCCGAGGGCCGCGAAGCCGAAGCAATCCTGCGCAGGTGCGTCCATTGCGGGTTCTGCACGGCGACCTGCCCGACCTATCAACTCCTGGGCGACGAACTCGACGGACCGCGAGGACGCATCTATCTCATCAAGCAGGTTCTTGAAGGCAAGCCTGCCACGGAAAAAACCCGCACCCACCTCGATCGTTGCCTCACGTGCCGGTCCTGTGAAACCACGTGCCCGTCCGGCGTGCAATATGCGCGCTTGCTCGACATCGGCCGGGACGTCGTGGAGAAGCAAGTGCCCCGCGGGGCGCGCGAACAGCTTGTCCGCGAGGGACTGCGCAAGGGCATCGCGAACGGCAGCTTGTTCGATCTCGCGCTCAAGACGGCCCAGATGGTGGCCCCCTTGCTGCCCGAGGTGCTTCGAAAACGCGTGCCCGAGGTGCAACCCCAGACTTCATGGGCGCCCTTGCGACACGAGCGTCGCATGCTCGTGCTCGACGGCTGCGTGCAGCCCTCCCTCGCACCGAACATCAACGCGGCCGCCTCGCGGGTACTGGATGCAATCGGGATCTCGCTGGTGCGCGCACCCGATGCGGGCTGCTGCGGCGCGGTCGATTTCCACATGAATGCTCAGACCCAGGCGCGCGACCGAATGCGCCGCCTGATCGACGTGTGGTGGCCCCATCTGGAAGCCGGCATCGACACGATCGTATTCACCGCAAGCGGCTGTGGCGTGATGCTCAAGGACTACGCGCACGTGTTGGCGGGTGACGCCGCCTATCGAGCCAAGGCGGAACGCATCACCGCGGCCTGCAGGGATCTCATCGAGGTGTTGGACGACGATCGTGAACGCCTCCTCGCCTTGCCGCGCACGAAGAACATTGCGCAGAAGATCGCCATTCATTCCCCATGCACATTGCAGCACGGACTGCGTCTCGCGCCTCGCATGGAATCGCTGTTGCGCGATCTCGGCCTGCGTCTTTCGGAAGTTCCGGATGCCCACTTGTGCTGCGGTTCGGCAGGCACCTACTCGATCCTCCAGCCCGAACTGTCGGGGCGTCTGCGCGCCAACAAGATCGCGGCGCTGGAGTCGGGACGCCCCACGGAAATCGTGACGGCCAACATCGGCTGCCTCACGCACCTTCGACCGAGCGCCAACGTGCGGGTGCGTCACTGGATCGAACTCGTCGCGGATCTGATCGGCGCACCGCACTGAGGGAACGGCACCCACCCTGGTGCTCGACCAACCGCTCGGCACGCATGCCGTAGAATCGAATCGAAGACGCCGTTGCCGACGACCCCATGCGTTCGTCTGCAACGGCCCCCACGATCAACCATCGAGAGGAGGAGCACGATCATGCCGATCAACTACGAACAGCTCATGAGCTGGAAGATCCCCGAAGTCGAACAGGTGCTCACCAAGCGCGACACGATGCTCTATGCACTCGGCACCGGTCTGGGCTTCGACCCGATGGATGAAAACCAGCTGCGCTACGCCTACGAGAAGAATCTCGCCGCGTTGCCCAGCATGGCCATCGTTCTCGGCTATCCGGGACCGTGGCACCGGACGGGGAACACCGGCATCGACGGCTCGAAGGTCGTGCACGGCGAGCAGGGCTTCCGGATCCACAAGCTGTTGCCCGTCGAAGGAACGATCATCGGCCGCACCCGAGTAACGGGGGTATTCGACAAGGGCGAAGGCCGGGGCGCGCTGATTCAGACAGCCACCGACGTATTGATGAAGGATACCGACGAACTCGTCTGTTCCCTCACCTCGACGTCATTCGCACGCGCCAACGGCGGCTTCGGCGGCCCGAGCGGACCGGTGAAGGAGCCGCACGCGCTGCCCGAGCGCAAACCGGACATGGTCTGCGACCTGCCCACCCTGCCGCAGGCGGCGTTGATTTATCGCCTGAGCGGCGACTACAACCCGCTTCATGCCGAACCGGAATTCGCCAGAAAGGCGGGCTTCAAGATGCCGATTCTGCACGGTCGCTGCACTTTCGGCGTTGCCGGTCACGCGATCCTTCGAAGTTGCTGCAACTACGATCCCTCGCGCCTGATCTCCATGGAAGGACGCTTCTCGTCCCCGGTGTTCCCCGGCGAAACCATACGCACCGAGCTATGGATCGACGGCAACGTCGTCTCGTTCCGTTCGCTCGTTGCCGAGCGCGATGCCGTCGTGCTCAACGGTGGGCGCGCAGAGATCGCGGGTTGAGCACACAGGTGGCCCGCCCGCAGCGTTCGTGTACGCAGCTGCCCTACCTGACCAGCGTCACCGGGCAGCTGACAGCATGAACGACACGAGTGGCCACCGATCCGAGCACGAGATTCGCGAACGAACCCATGCCGCGGGTACCCATCACCACTGCAGTGCACCCGAGTTCCTGGACTCGTGTCGCAATCTGCTCGACGGGATGCCCGACCGCCACGCTCGTCGTGTAGGGTAGTCCTGCCTCGTTGAGAATCTTGCAGGCCGCCTCCAGGACGCCACGGCCTGCTTCCTGATGCGAAGCCTGCCAGGTTTCCGGGGAAATGCCGGCCTCGACCATCACCTCCACGGGCGGCGGCTCCTGCACGTTGAGCAGGTAAAGATGCGTATCCGGCGCGTTCTTCGCCAATGCCACCGCGTATTTCACTGCGTTAACGCTTGAATCCGAACCATCCACCGGTACCAGGATTTTTTCCATTGCGCTGCCTCCATATCGAACCGTAGCCCTGACTCAGGACACTCGCCGACACGGCGCACAAGCGCGCCGCATCCGAATGAAATGATCGACGCTTCCGAGCCACGAGCGCTTGCGGCACATCAATCGATGGTCAATCTGCCCGCTACCGTACGCGCCCCCCGATAGACCGGCAGTCTCGACCCACGCAACCGCGCGTCCCGCGTTCTGCAGCGTACGAAAGCAGTTCC
>JBIKKL010000128.1:0-9856 GCA_044360365.1 Burkholderiales bacterium
CTATGGCAGCCACAAGCGCACCAAACACGTGATCGGCTTCCGGATCGGAGCGCGCGGCATAGTGCGGACGAAGCTGATCGAGCAGACTGCGAATCAAGGGCACCGCACGCCGATAGGGCTCGAGGTACTCGGCGTTCCAGGTGAGGAGATAGCTCCTTTGCCCTGTCTCTGCTTCGGCGAGTCGCGCCGACAGTTCATGCAGGCGCGCTCCAAGCCAGATGGCCTGCGCACTGCGCGCGTAGCCTCGAGCCAGCTCACGATGACCGATCTCGGAGGCAGCCAATATGCCAGCCACAGGAAGCACACATAGGGCGAAAGCAAGGCTCCAACGCCAACGTCCAAACCGTCCCAACCACATCCTGCCCCGGTTCATGCTCGCGGGCCTTCCTCGCAGAGCCGCCTGCAACGACCTGACCTTAGGCGCAAGGATAGTTCAGTGACCTTGGACTGCTTGGGGAACCATCGTCGATCTCGCCTTTCTTCTCTTATGGATTCCGTCGAATCCGTCAGGATGGTGCACGCATGCAAACGACAGAAAGTCCATCTCACCCGAGTTCTCGCGCTGGAACGCACGAGGCGGTAATTCGAATCCTGATTGCGGACGATCATCAGATCGTTCGAGCAGGGCTGGCCCGCTTCATCGCCGATTAACCGGACATGGAGATCGTCGCGGAGGCTGCTTCCGGTGATGAGGTACTGCGACTTATTGACCGCATCGGCCCGGACGTACTCCTCCTCGATATCGCGATGCCGAACAAGAGCGGCATCGATTGTCTGCACTCGATTCGACATACACATCCACATCTCCCCGTGCTGATCCTGAGTGGCTATCCGGAATCGTCTTATGCCATCAATTCGATGCGTGCCGGCGCAAGCGGATACCTTTCGAAACTCGCGCCCCCCGAAGAGATCCTTCGTGCCATCCGCGTGGTATCCCGCGGTCGAAAATACGTGAGCGATGCTTCGGCGGGTCTGCTTGCAGCGGAGCTATCCCGCCATTCACGCGGAGCACTGCATGCCTGTCTATCGGAGCGGGAATTTCAGGTCTTCGTCAAGATCGCGCAGGGCCGGTCGGTCACGACGATCGCGACCGAACTCGGCTTGAGCACGAAAACCGTAACGACCTATCGGATACGGCTGCTGCAAAAGCTGCATCTCGCAACGAACGCCGATCTTACACAGTATGCGCTTCGGCACGGACTGCTCGAATAGCCCGTCCGTGAAAAGCATCATGCGCCGCGTCGCCGACAGGCGACGTTATCGATAGACATGTCGGCCGTGCACGACGCGAACGGTGCGCGACTCTATCGGGATCAATGCAGCACGTCGCGCCCACATGCAACTCGAGAGGGTGCGACCGTGCTTACGACTTCTCGCCCGAAACGTTCAGTTGCTGGAAGTGCGCGCGGATCTGCTCGATGCGTTTTCGATTCACACCCAGATCGCTATGGCCTACGCGCGAGGCCGAGCGGACATGAATGACGCGCTTATCGGGATCGAGCAGGAATTCAACATCGTCGACAAAGCCGAAAATACGACTCGTCGCTTCCACCCGTAGATAACGCTCGTCCTGCTGGATCACTCGAGTACGCGGCAGCGCTGAGGCAACGGCAACCAACCGTCGCCATGCGGCATCGGGTTCGCCCCGAAGCGCGATGGGCGCTATCGCAGAACCGCCGGCATCCTGGCTCCCCACGCAATTCGGCGTTTCCGGGCAAGGTTTCAGTCGACCGTCCCGTAGACCAATGTCATTCGGCGGTTTGCCCGAAAACCAGCCCGCCTTGGCAAGAGGACTCATCGCCAGTGCCCCAAATGCGAAGGCGACCAAAACCATGTGTGCGAGTCGCGGATGCACCACAATGCTATGGCATCGCGCCGGAAAGAACGTTCTGCGACGATCGCGACGCCACATGCAGGCGACGGTCGGCGACGCGATCGGGTGTTGGCCGCAGATCGCGCTGCTTCCAGCATCGATCGTGCGACGCGGGCAGTGTCGCGTCCATGACGGGCTTCGGCTCCGACCTCGAACACTAGAATGGAATGTCGTCGTCCATGTCCGCGATGCCGCCCGGACCTTTGGCAGGGGCAGATTTCGCGGCCCCGCCCGAGGATGACCGCGGCGCCGGACGGGAACTGCTCATCGGTGCGCCGCCGCCTTCATCGCCAGCATCATAGCTCGGCGCTCCCGCACCCGACCGACTGCCCAGCATCTTCATTTCGGACGCAATGATTTCGGTGGTGTAGCGTTCCTTGCCTTCCTTGTCCGTCCACTTGCGGGTTTCGAGGCGTCCCTCGACGAACACCTGCGAACCCTTCTTGAGATACTCGCCGGCAATCTCGGCCAACCGACGATAAAAGGTTACGCGGTGCCATTCCGTTTTCTCCTGACGCTCGCCGCTCGTACGGTCTTTCCAGGATTCGGTGGTCGCGATGGTAATGTTCGTCACCGCCTCGCCGTTGGGCATGTAACGGGTTTCGGGGTCGCGCCCCAGGTTGCCGATCAGGATGACTTTGTTCACCGATGCCATCAGCTTTCTCCCGCTATCAGTTTCGTTACACTACGTTCGTCGAAGTCTTTCGCCTGAACCTTCAAATACGCCATGCCTGCCACCTGATTGAGCCGCACGTCGCGAACCCCCCTCACGGAAGCGAGCGCCTCGACGAGTATGCTCGCCCGATTCGGGTCCAGGGGCGGTATCGGAAAAGAGCGCTCCATCGACTTCTCCGACTCCCGCATCCGCCACGCGACGGCAAGCCAACCAAGGACAAGCAGGGTATTGAAAAAAAGCAACCCTTCTCGTCCCGCGTACTGCATCATCAAGCCCGCAAGGGCGCTTCCGATTCCTGCGCCCACGAACTGAACGGTGCTGTAGACCGCGACGGCCGTCCCTCGTGCTCCGGCGGGCGCCACCCGAGACACCTGGGCCGGCAGGGCCGCTTCGAGCACCATGAACCCCATGAAGAATACCAGCAGTGCCGCGCCCGTACTCCAGATCGATCGGTCTAAGCCCAAGAGCATAAGCTGGCTGCACGATATCAGTGCGATGCAAACCAGAAACACCGCCCGCAGGCGCCCTCTGCGCTCCGCATACCGCAAGCACGGCCACATGAACAACAAGGATCCGAGCATCACAAGCGCATAGACTCGAGTGTGGTCAGCACGTGCCAGGCCTGCCGCCTGCAAATCAAAAGGGATGGTTACGAATATCGACAGCAGTACAGCATGCAAGGCAAAGATGCCGACATTCAAACGCATGAGTTCGCGGTTTGCCAGCACCTCGGAAAACGGTACGGGCTCGCGCGCGGGCGACTTGGTTGCTTCAGGCTCAGGGAGCCGGCGCACGACTACGATGGCGAGGATCGCCAGTAGAGCAACCAGGTGAAAAATTCCCGAGACGCCGATGTGTTTGTCCAGCCAGGGACCGAGCACGAGCGAGGCAGCAAACGACAAACCGATCGTCGATCCGATGATGGCCATCACCTTGGTCCGGTGCTCCTCCCTCGTCAGGTCGGCGGCCATGGCGATCGCCACAGCAGAGACGGCCCCCGCTCCCTGAAGCACGCGGCCCACGATCACACCCACCATTGAGGACGACCAGCCCGCAACCACACTGCCCAAGGCGAAAATGGTCAATCCCACGTAGAGCGCCGGTTTGCGGCCTACCGTATCGGACCATCGACCGAACGGAATCTGCAGCAAGGCCTGGGTAAATCCGTAGGCGCCGAGCGCGAGCCCCACGAGCATGAGGTTGTCGCCACCTTCCAGATGTGCCGCATACAGCGCGAACACCGGCAGGATAATGAACAGGCCGAGCATGCGCAGGCCGAAGACACCTGCGAGCCCGATGGCGGCGCGAAGCTCGCTCGCGCTCATTCGCTCGGATGCAGACATCGGGCTAAATGGGAATCAGGAAGGTAGTCCGGTATATTAGCAGGTTTGCTTTTGCGCAGCCGAGCACGATGCCGCAGGACTCCTCAGAGAAACATCAACTGTCTCGCGACCCGACGCGCATCCAGTACATCCGTGTCCGCGGCGCGCGAACGCACAATCTGAGAAACATCGACGTCGATCTGCCGCGAAACCGGCTGGTCGTCATCACGGGGCTCTCCGGCTCGGGAAAATCGTCGCTGGCCTTCGATACGCTCTACGCAGAAGGGCAACGCAGATACGTCGAATCGCTTTCGGCCTACGCCCGCCAGTTCCTGCAGTTGATGGACAAGCCGGACGTGGATCTGATCGAAGGTCTGTCGCCGGCCATCGCAATCGAGCAGAAGGCCACCAGTCACAATCCGCGCTCCACCGTCGGCACCGTGACGGAAATTCATGACTATCTGCGTCTGCTCTACGCCCGCGTGGGCGATCCGTACTGTCCGGAGCACGGGGTCTCGCTCGCGGCGCAAAGCATCTCCCAGATGGTCGATCATGTCCTTGCCCTGCCCGCCGACACGCCGATCATGATCCTCGCACCGCTCGTCGTCGGGCGCAAAGGCGAACAAGCCGAGTTGTTCGACGATCTGAAGGCGCAGGGATTCGTTCGCGTCCGCGTCGACGGGGAGGTCCATGACATCGATGCCGTGCCGAAACTCGCCAAGGGGCTTAAGCATACGATCGAAGCTGTGGTCGACCGCGTGCGGGTGCGCCCAGACGTGAGGCAGCGAATCGCAGAATCGTTCGAGACGGCGCTGCGGCACTCCGATGGACGTGCGCTCGCGGTCGAGATGCAGTCGAGCAAGACTCACATTTTCTCGACCCGCTTCGCATGTTCGATCTGCGGGCGCAGTCTCCCGGAACTGGAGCCGCGGCTGTTCTCCTTCAACAATCCGCTCGGTGCCTGCCCGCGTTGCGATGGACTCGGCAGCATTACCTTGTTCGATCGAAAGCGCATCGTCGCGTTTCCCCATCTGTCGCTCGCGGCAGGGGCGATCAAGGGCTGGGATCGACGCAATCAGTTCTACTTCCAGATGCTGAGCGGCCTTGGGCTGCACTACGGATTCGATGTAGAACAGCCCTTCGAGCAACTATCGGAGCGAGTCCAGGAGATCGTCCTGTACGGCTCGGGCAGCGAGAAGATCCGATTCACCTACGTGGGGGAGCGCGGCAACAAGTATCAACGCGAGCACGAGTTCGAAGGCATCGTTCCGAACTTCGAGCGCCGCTATCGGGAAACGGATTCCAGCATGGTGCGCGAGGAACTCGCGAAGTATCAGACCACGCAACTCTGCCCCGCGTGTTCCGGCACGCGACTCAGGGAAGAATCACGGCATGTGTTCGTCGCGGGGAAGCCCATCTATGAGGTCTCTGCGATGACGCTACGAGAAGCCGCCGAGCTCTTCGATGGGTTTGGGCTTAACGATAGCCGCCAGGCTGTTGCCGAAAAAATCGTGCGAGAAATTGCGAACCGGCTGCGATTTCTCAATGACGTCGGATTGGACTATCTTTCGCTCGACCGTTCGGCCGATACGCTCTCCGGCGGAGAATCGCAGCGCATCCGGTTGGCCTCCCAGATCGGTTCCGGTCTGACCGGCGTGATGTACGTACTCGACGAGCCATCGATCGGGCTCCATCAGCGCGACAACGACCGTCTGCTCGCTACGCTCAAGAGCCTGCGCGACATGGGGAACTCCGTCATCGTCGTGGAGCACGACCGGGACGCGATCGCATGCGCTGACCACGTCGTCGATCTTGGCCCGGGCGCGGGAGTGCACGGAGGTCGCATCATGGCTCAAGGTCGACCGGAGGACATCGAGGGCACCCCGGGATCACTCACCGGAGATTACCTGAGCGGACGCCGCACGATCTCGTCGCCCGCAGTGCGCCGGGACATCGATAGGGATCGAATGCTCATGATCACCGGAGCGCACGGAAACAATCTTCGCAATGTCGATCTGCATCTGCCGCTTGGCCTCTTCGTCTGCGTGACGGGCGTATCGGGGTCCGGCAAATCGACGCTCGTCAACGATACCCTCGCGCGTATCTGTGCAAAGCATCTGTACGGCAGTTCGCACGATCCTGCCCCCTACCGCGCCGTCGCAGGGCTCGAATTCCTCGACAAAGTAGTGATGGTCGACCAAAGCCCGATCGGGCGCACACCGCGCTCGAATCCCGCGACGTATACCGGTTTGTTCACGCCAATTCGCGAGTTGTTCGCGGGCGTACCGATCGCCCGGGAACGCGGCTACGGAGCCGGTCGGTTTTCCTTCAACGTAAAGGGCGGTCGCTGCGAAGCGTGTCAGGGCGATGGCGTCACCAAGGTCGAAATGCACTTCCTACCGGACGTCTACGTGCCATGCGACGTATGCCATGGGAGACGCTACAACCGCGAGACGCTGGACGTACAGTTCAAGGGCCGGAACATCCAGGAGGTACTGGAGATGACAACCGAACATGCGCGGGACTTCTTCGCCAGCATCCCGACCGTCGTCCGCAAGCTCGATACGCTCCTCGATGTGGGTCTGGGCTACGTCAGACTGGGGCAAAGCGCTACGACCCTTTCCGGTGGAGAAGCACAACGCGTGAAGCTCGCACTCGAGTTGTCCAAACGCGATACGGGACGTACGCTGTACATTCTCGACGAGCCGACGACAGGGCTGCATTTTCACGACATCGCCCTGCTTCTCAAAGTGCTCATCCGCTTGAGGGATCATGGCAACTCGGTTATCGTCATCGAGCACAATCTGGATGTGATCAAGACGGCCGACTGGGTCATCGACCTCGGGCCGGAAGGAGGTGCCGGCGGCGGAGATATCATCGCACAGGGGCGACCGGAGGATATCGCTCGAAATCCCTCCAGCCATACGGGTCGTTACCTGCGAGGTGTGCTTATGGGAGCATGATCAAAGGCTGGTCGCCCTCGATCGCAGCAATCTCGACGAGATCCGGATAGGAGATAACGATGTATCTGCCGCGGGCATTCGAGGAGACAGATCGCTCGACGTTGCGCCGATTCATTCAATCGCACCCGTTGGCGACGCTCGTTACGATGGCCGACGACGGGCCATGCGCAGATCATGTCCCCCTCCTGGCGTACGAAGAAGACGAGCACCTCGTGCTTCGCGGTCATGTCGCTCGTTCGAATCCGGTCTGGCGCCAGATCGAAGCTCATTCCAATGTGCTCATCGTCTTTCACGATTCCGGCGGATATATCTCTCCCTCCTGGTATCCCACCAAAGCGGAGACGGAGCAGGTCGTGCCGACATGGAACTACGCTGCCGTTCATGCCCGAGGAATGGCACGTACCCAACATGGCGCCGAGTGGCTCCACGCGCTGCTGACGAAGCTGACGGACACCTTCGAGTCGGCCCGCACCTCGCCCTGGAAGCTTTCTGATGCGCCCGATGCGTACGTTCGCGCACAAATGAAGGCGATCGTCGGCATCGAGATCGAGGTCAGCTCGCTCACAGGCAAATGGAAGATGAGCCAGAATCGCCAACCCCGCGATATCGATGGCGTAATCCAGGGACTGCGCAGCATGCAGGATCCCGCATCGACGGCGATCGCCGACGAAGTCGAGCGGCGGCGCCCCCGCTGACCAACCACGGCGGATTGCGGGAAGAACATTGCCGCCCGCGGAAACCGGGGTTCAGCTTCGGTCCAATGAGATCGCGCCAAAGATTCTGCCGTTCGCGCGATCGTACATGTTGCCAGCCCGTGTCAGACCAAACCTCCCTCAAGTCACCAGCACCCTGCGCCGATACCGAAGAAGCACGGTTGCATAGTGCACCGATCGTCCAGGCATCGTACTGGCAATCGACGCGCACCAACAGCCACGAGCTATAGGTATCGACGATGGTGGAAGCCAAAGTATTGTCCGATTTCGCACTGACCGGTTGTGCGATCGTACCGGTGATGGGCCTCGCTTTCAGCCAGCCGGAGTTCGCATTGTTCTCGCACGTCGTTCTGCTGCTCGGCGGCTTGCTGGTGGCCGGCCTCGAGGACGATGCACCTTTCAAAAAAACACAGGCTGAGTGGGACGAAGTCAGTGGTGAACGCGCCGCCAGCGGTCGACTCGGCGAGCCCCTGCCGCCGCGCACGGACGATCGAGTCGCCAATCCAATCCATCGGCAGTCCGACAGTCGCAACGCCCGGCCGGGGCAATCGGCCGCAGAGCGCAGGCTGAAATAAGCCTGCATTCAGATTTGGACAGCGCGAAAACAAATGGCTATGGCCGAACAAACATGACGTTGAAAAAACAATCGGCACCCGAGGGTGCCGATTGGGCTAATTCAACGCTGAGTAGACGGGATTAAGCAGCCTTTGCAGCCTCGTCACTGATGTCCTCGGGCTGATCCAGAAGTTCGACCAACGCCATCGGTGCGTTGTCGCCCTTGCGGAAACCGAACTTCAATATCCGCAGATACCCTCCGTTGCGCTTCGAGAAGCGCGGGCCGAGTTCATCGAAGACCTTGACGACCATGTCCCGATCACGCAGGCGGTTAAATGCGAGCCGCCGGTTTGCCAGACTTGGCGCCTTGCCGAGCGTAATGATCGGCTCAACGACACGACGCAACTCCTTGGCTTTCGGTAAGGTCGTTTTGATCGTTTCGTGGCGCAGCAGCGAATTCGCCATATTGCGGAGCATTGCCAGCCGATGGCTGGATGTCCGATTCAGTTTGCGCAGGCCATGTCCGTGGCGCATGACAAAATCTCCTTATCGTCGCTCGATGCCTGACGGCGGCCAGTTTTCGAGCTTCATTCCCAAGGTGAGCCCGCGCGACGCAAGGACTTCCTTGATCTCGTTGAGCGACTTTCGCCCCAAAGTCGGGGTCTTCAACAACTCGGTTTCGGTGCGCTGAATCAAGTCGCCGATGTAATAGATATTTTCGGCCTTGAGGCAGTTCGCCGAACGTACGGTAAGCTCCAGATCATCCACGGGTCGCAGGAGAATCGGGTCGATCTGTTGAGGTTTCGTGGTAGGCGGGCCTTCGTCGATGCCCTTCAGATCGGCAAACACCGACAGTTGCTCCACCAGAATGCGAGCAGCATAGCGCACCGCCTCTTCCGGCTCGACGACACCGTTGGTTTCGATGTCCATGATGAGCTTGTCGAGGTCCGTGCGCTGTTCTACGCGCGCCGAATCGACCGCATAACTCACACGGCGCACCGGGCTGAACGAGGCATCGAGCATGATCGAACCGATCGCACGGCCTTCGTCCTGGTTGAGGCTGCTGCGAACCGCAGCGGGCTGATAGCCACGCCCCTGTTCGACCTTGATCTGCATGTCCAGCTTGCCGCCGGGCGTGAGATGCGCAATGACGTGTTCGGGATTGACAACCTCGACGTCGTGGGACACCTCGATATCACCCGCCGTGACGACGCCTTCGCCCTGCTTCTTGATGTTGAGCCAGACCTCTTTCTGCGTATGCAGCTTGAGGACGATGCCCTTCAGATTGAGCAGAATGTCGACTACGTCTTCCTGGATGCCGTCGAGCGTGGAGTACTCGTGGAGTACACCCGCGATCTTGACTTCCGTGGGGGCCGTACCGGGCATCGACGAGAGCAATACACGCCGCAACGCATTGCCGAGCGTGTGGCCGTATCCGCGCTCGAACGGTTCCATGACCACTTTGGCGTGGGTCGGGGAATAGTTCTCGACGTCGATGATGCGTGGCTTCAATAGAGCGCTGCTTTGCATCGCTGGTTACCCTTGATCACTTACTTGGAGTAAAGCTCGACCACGAGCGATTCGTTGATGTTGGCCGGCAGGTCCGAACGCTGGGGCTTCGACTTGAAGGTACCCTTTAGACCCTTTGCATCGACCTCCACCCACTCAGGAAATCCGCGCCCCTCGGCGGCCTCGACGGCTGCCTTCACGCGCAACTGCGCCTTCGCGCCTTCGGCGATCTCCACGACGTCACC
>JBIKKL010000758.1:0-2623 GCA_044360365.1 Burkholderiales bacterium
CCGCCGTGGTGGTGTGAACGATCAGCTGGTTAGGTGCGTCGCTATCTGCATGCTGCCAGATCGCCACGACATCGTCACGGTGAGCCTGGACCTGCTCAGCGTAACTGGCATCGCTCAGAAGCGGCGTGTCTTCGTAAATGCTGCGCCGAAAGTGTGGCACTACGGTGTAGCCAAACTTTGTGTCTGCGATCACGGTACGGCGATGGCCAAATACGCGTAGCCGCGCCGATCGCGCTTGGGCACAACGGGCTAAATTCAGATTGATCACATGGTGATGTGAATGCCGATCGCGTAAGGACGGATCAAGGACGATAATCTCGTGCTGGGCTGCTTCCAGTCGGGTTACTCGTATCATGCGCGCCCATATGAATCTTCGAACCGAACGATGTCGTTCTCGCCCAGGTAACTGCCCGACTGCACTTCGCTAACAAGCAGCACATCGCCATGTGTCACGTTCTCGGCGTTGTCTTTTTGTTCCACGGCCCAAACTGCATCCCAAGCGCCCAGATCACTCCATCCGGCGTCCAGAGGCACCATGAGCACCTCGAAGTCGCTGCCAGGGCACTGCTGCAGCACCGCGTAGTCCACCGATTCGTCGGGCACCGCCGAAAACGCGGTCGCGTCCGGCCGAACGAAAACGCCATCTTCGCGGCGGGCTTCAAAAGCGCTGCGCGTCGCGGCAAGAATATCGGGCCGAAAGCCTTCCAGCGCCGCGAGCCAGGTGCTCGCCAGCAGAACGAAGATGTCACCGTTCCAACTGTAACCACCCTCGACCAGGAAACGTGCGGCTGTTTCGGCATCGGGTTTCTCGATGAAGCGACGCACCGGGGCTGGCTTACCAGAGTCGATCGACGCCTCCGCCTGAATGTAGCCGTAGCCGGTTTCGGGGCGATTCGGCGGGATGCCCAAAATCACAAGCGCACCACCGACAGCTGCAGCGGACGCTTGCTGGAGTGCCCGCGTGAAGGCCGTTGTGTCGGTGACAGTCTGGTCGGCCGGGGTCACGACCAACACTGCATCACTGTGCGCCCGTATGGCCTGCAAAGCAGCCAGGGTCACCGCCGGGGCCGTGTTTCGGCCAGTGGGTTCGAGCAAGACGGCAGCGGGCTGGCAGTCGACCTCGCGCAGTTGGTCAAGAATCAGGAAGCGATGCTTCTCGTTTCCCACCACGATCGGAGCTTGCAGTTCGAACGACGACGTCACGTCACCGACACAAGCGGCACCAAAATCTTGGAGCCTGAGGGCGGCCTGCTGCAGCAGACTTTGATTACCTTGCAGCACAAGAAATTGCTTGGGGTAGCCCTCGCGCGACAAGGGCCACAGTCGAGTCCCGGTGCCCCCTGCCAGAACAATCGGGACGAGAGATTTAGGTGGATCTATCGAGAACATACCAGTCATCATGCTGTGCTTCGACGCGCCGATAGCCGTGTCCAGCGAGCAGCTGGTGGATTTTTTCGCGCGCGTCGGTGAAGTTGTGTTCGACCGTCAGGCAATGCACCTGCCAGCGGTCGAACGGGAATGCCTCGAGGATCGAGAGCTCGCTGCCCTCGGTGTCGATGCTGATGTAGTCGATCTTATGCGGAGCACCAAGCGACACGAGCAAGTCGTGCAGTGACGTGGTCTCGAGCTCGGCCCGGTATTCGGGCAGCGCGGCGAAGCCCGCGCGGCGGTGCGCGTTCATGTCGCAGTCCACGTCGCGCAGCAAACAGCCGTACTCGTCGGCAAACACGAAGGCCACTTTCTCGCCCGTGGTGGCGCCGATGCAGGCACTGCTGACAGTGCAGCGCCGATTAGCCTGCAGCATTGAGAACATGCGTGGGTTGGGTTCGGCGCAGATGCCCTGCCATCCAAATGCGGTCTCCAGAAGGTAGGTGTTGCTCAGCAGTATCCCGTCGGTGGCGCCGAACTCGACGAAGAATCCGTTGCGCTTGAACCCCGTCTGCTCCAGGACCCACAGATCCTGTCCCAACTGGGAGGTCGCGCGAGAGCGCCAAGCTTCGACATCGGTGGATCCACCCGCTGACTGCTCAGAGAGCACTGGGGCGGACCCAGCTATCGCAGTACCTGCCGCAGACCGCTGCGTCGCGAGCCGGATCTCGTGCTGCACGAGCTCGAGTTGCGTCGCGAGCACGCTGACTCGCGGGTCGTGCATTGATAGGGCACGGCCAGAAGTCGTGCTGGTCAATTCGCCCAACTCGCGCTTGACAGCGCGAGCCGCATCATCCAAAAGCCCCATCCGTGCGACCTCGCGCACGCTGCGCACCTGGACGAGCAGGCGTTCGTCGCCCCCCGATCCCCGCACGGCTTGCCGGAAGTGGGAGAGGGCACGCGGTTCGTCCCCGGCTGCGGCGGCGGCCCGCGCCAACGTGTTGTACACGCCAGCAACCAAGATCTGAGCCAGAAGTTTGCGTTCGCAACCCCACGCCAGCGCCTGCTCGCTCCAGCGCCTGGAAAGCTGCATATCGCCGTGCTGCTGGTGCCCAGCGGCCGCCAGAAGCGCCAGCTTGGCGCGATCGGGGTGTTCACGAATCTGTGCTTCCGAAAGGGCACAAAGGCTCGACCAATCGCCGAACTGCCATTGCGTGCGGCACCGGTCCAGCAGCGTCGGATCGGCTACCGTGGC
>JBIKKL010000759.1:0-2621 GCA_044360365.1 Burkholderiales bacterium
GGATAAAGCGAGCGAGACCTTCCGTCACGCCGACCGTGCTCGTCATCGAACTTCTCCTCGTGGTACAGCGCCCGACGGAGCGCACGCGGCTGCGCGATGGACGCCATCAGCCGTTGCCTGCGTCGCGATGCTGCATTCTGAGGTCGTAAGCACGAAAAGCGCAACGACAGCAGGGGATCTTATTGGCAACGTGCACACGGGCGCGCATCGCCCGGCG
The DNA here is from genome assembly GCA_044360365.1 of Burkholderiales bacterium. Taxonomy (GTDB): domain Bacteria; phylum Pseudomonadota; class Gammaproteobacteria; order Burkholderiales; family WYBJ01; genus WYBJ01. Next base: position 218 of record JBIKKL010000759.1, read on the forward strand.
AGGTCGAGAACCGTGGCGTCGCACTCACGGCATCTCCCGGTCGATTGCAGCCCGGCGATCGAAGCCTACGTCACCCCGCTGCCGGCCGAGGCTCGCGCTCGAACGGCACCCAGCGCGCCAGGATGGCAAGCAGCGCAGCGCGATCGAACGGCTTGGCGATGTAATCGTCCATGCCTGCCTGCAGGCACGCTTCGCGGTCGCCGGGCAGCACGCGCGCGGTCGCACCGATGATCGGCGTCGGCGGCTGATCGTGCAGCTTCTCGAACTCGCGCATGGCGCGCGTCGCCTGGACGCCATCGAGCCCGGGAATCGCCCAATCCATCAGCACCGCATCGAACCTTTCATGCTGAAAGCGCGCGAGCGCGGTATCTCCGTTGTCCGCCAGTTCCACATGCCACGGACTATCTTCGAGGTAAAGACGCATCAGGTCCTGGTTCGACGGATTGTCTTCGACGAGCAGCAGGCGCAACAGCTGCCTCGCACCATTCGGGAACGAAGGTGTCGTCACAGATCGAAAGGCACTCGGTGCGTCCGAGGATCCAATCGCCGGTGCTGACGTTGAAGCGGGCGCCTCCAGGGCAGGCAGTGGCAGATCCACCCAGAACGTGCTGCCGTGGCCTTGCGTCGACTGGACGCCCGCCTCACCGCCGAGCAGATCGGTCAGACTCTTGACGATCGCGAGTCCGAGACCGGTCCCGCCGAAGCGACGTGTCGATGTCGCATCGGCTTGCGTGAACGCTTCGTAGAGATGTCCGATGAACTTCGGATCGATGCCGATGCCGGTATCGCTCACGCTGAAGCGAATCCGCTGCGCCATCGGCATGACGCTCAACTGGACGATACCCTGGGTGGTGAACTTGACCGCGTTGCTGAGCAGATTGCGCAGGATCTGCGACACGCGAACGTGATCGCCCACGCACTTCTCCGGCAGCGTCGGGTCGATCGACACGCGCAGCGACAACGCCTTTTGTGCCGCAGACTCGGCGAACATGTCGACCGTCTCCTGCACCATCGCTCTCAACTCGAACGGCTCGGCGAGAATGTCGATCTTGCCCGCGTCCAGCTTGGAGAAATCGAGCAGATCGTTGAGCAGCACCATCAACGACTTTCCGGCTGCGAGAGAACGTATGGCAAACAAGCGCTGGCGCTCGTTCAGGTCGGTTCGAAGCAGCAGTTCCGTCATGCCCAGGACGGCGTTCATCGGGGTGCGGATCTCGTGACTCATCACCGCGAGAAAATCCGATTTGGCCTTGCTCGCCGCTTCGGCGGCATCGCGCGCCGCGACCAGTTCGGCGTTGCGCTCGGCGATGCGATCGAGGAGGCTGTTGAACCCCTGAACCATGACGCCGATTTCGTCGTTGCGGTTTGTCGGCAAACGCTCCGCATAGCTGCGCTTGCCCGCGCGAATTTCCGCCATCGCGCGCACCAGGTCCGACAGCGGCCGCGTCACCTGCTGCGAAAGGGCACCGAACAGCAATGCCAGCACGAACAGCGTCGCCATCGCGCCGATGGCAATGGTCAGATGCATAAGGTTGCGCCGCTGCGCCTCGATCATCTCCAGCGGAAATCCGACGACGACCGTCGCCACGTGATCGCCGCTCGCTTCGCGGACCGTCGCCAGCGCGACGTGCCGATCCCGCTCGACATCGTCGAACGAACCGATGCCGCTGCCGAGCGCATCCCGAAGCGCCTGGGACTGCACCCGGGCGCGTACCTGGCCGGGCTCGTTGTGGAAGAGGATCTGCCCGTCGGGCGCAGCCACCATGGCGAGCGACAGCCCCGGATTGGCGTGGATGGCATCCAGACACTGCTCCTCGAAGCCCTGCAACTGGTGCACCTGTATGCCCAGGGCGAGGATACGTTCCAGCTGAACCGCGTGCCCTTGCGCGATGGCACTCGTGCGCGAGGACTGGGCGTCGGCAATGCGCTGCGTGAAGTGATCGCCCGACACCAACGCCACGACGCCGGTCGCCAGCATCACCAGCACCGAAGCGATGAGCATGATGCGCCCGCGCATCCCGAGTCTCATCGCGCAGCTTTCTGCCATTCGAATGACTTCACCACGTCGACGGACAACAGGAGTGTCGACTTGACCGAAATGCCCAACCGCTGAGCGCGCGCGAGACCGATGGCCGGGCTGCCCTTCACCGTCGGCCATCTGCGGGTATTCGCTAATACGGCGCTGGTACGCCTCGAACGTCTTCAACTGATCCACCGCGACGAGGGGAAACACCGGGCAGCCTGTCTATCGCACTGCGGATGCGCGCGATGACCGGCGTCCAGTGGGGACCCGTGTCAGAGATCACGGCGATTCGATGCGCAGTCGGCACGAGGGACTGCAGCAGTCGAATCGACTCGACGAAATGCTCGTGCTCGAGCACCCCCGTGATATCAAATGATCGTT
>JBIKKL010000129.1:0-9831 GCA_044360365.1 Burkholderiales bacterium
ACCGTCGGGTTATCGGCCGTCTCGAAAAAATTATGAGCCTAATCCGCGACAACTTGCAAGCCGTGTTGCGCCGCATCGACGACGCCGTCATCGCGGCGCGGCGCCCGCCCAACAGCGTGCGCCTGCTCGCAGTGAGCAAAACATGGCCCGCCGAGTCGATCGAAGAAGCCTACGCCGCAGGTCAGCGGGCCTTCGGCGAGAACCAGGAACAGGAAGCCGAACGCAAGATTGCCGCCCTCGTCCATCTGCCCATCGAGTGGCACTTCATCGGCCCCATCCAGAGCAACAAGACGCGGCCGATCGCCGAGCGCTTCGCGTGGGTGCATTCGATCGATCGCGAGAAAATCGCCCGAAGGCTGTCGGATCAACGACCTGAAGCGCTCGGGCCGCTCATGGTCTGCATCCAGGTCAACATCAGCTCGGAGGCGTCCAAGAGCGGCGTCGTGCCAGCCGCAGCCCTGGATCTCGCGCGCCGGGTGAGCGCCATGCCCCGACTGCGATTGCGCGGTTTCATGGCGGTGCCTGCGCCGACCGACGATATCATGTTGCAACGCACGCAGTTCCGCCAGCTGAGCCAGATCTTCGACGATGCCCGCAATGCGGGGCTCGACCTCGACACCCTCTCGATGGGCATGTCGGACGATCTGGAAGCCGCAGTGATGGAAGGGGCGACGATCGTGCGCATCGGGTCGGCGATCTTCGGTCGGCGCGCTCGCCCCGGAAATTCCTGATTCGAAGCTCGCCCGCGTCGCAAGAGACTGGCTGCAGCGGGTTCGCGCCCGACGCTTCGATTTGCCTGGCAGCCTGGATTCGCATTTGTCGTCCGCACGGCTGTCGGTGTCCTCGAAGCGCGCCGCCGGATTATCATTCCAGCGGACTCGCACCGAGCGAGCCGCCAGGGAGGATCTTCGTGTCGACCCATCCGATCGCGCAAGGCGCGCTCGCGCTTCGTCGCCTGCTCGTATTCACGTCATTGCTCGTGGTTTGTACTGCGGCATGGTCGCAATCCAATCTCGCCGAGGGCTTCAAGGCGATCCCGCCCGAGGCCAGAATCCTGCTGATGCCCATCGATCTCGAACTGTTCTCCGTCAGCGGGGGCGGGGTATTGGAACCGCGTGCGGACTGGACGGACGCGGCGGCGAAGCACATGAAATCCGCCCTGCTGGCCAGGAAGAGTTCGCTCCGCGCTGCCAGCCTCGAACTCGATGAGCGCGATGCCGACGACTTCGCCGAGGTCAACGCCCTTCATGCAGCCATTGCCCGCTCGATCGCCTTCCACCACTTCGGGCCGAACAACTTCCGGCTGCCCACCAAGGAGGGCAGACTCGATTGGTCCATGGGCGAAGCCGTGAAGCCGCTCAAGGCCAGGACAGGCGCCGACTACGCCTTGTTCACGTGGATGCGGGACAGCTACGTGAGCGGGGAGCGCGTCGCGGCCGTCGTGATCATGGCCTTGTTCGGGATCGCGATGGCGCCCGGCGGCATGCAGGTCGGCTACGCCTCGCTGGTCGACCTGAATACCGGGCAGATCCTTTGGTTCAATCGACTGGTGCGCGGCTCCGGCGATCTGCGCGAAGCCGATAAAGCCACCGAAACACTGGATGCGCTGCTGGCAAACTTTCCTGCGGCGACAAAGAAGGCCGAATGAATCGCCGCAGCCTCCTCCTCGGCGCCTTCGGCTGCAGCGGCTGCCTGCTGAGTTCCTGGCTGCATGCGCAAATCGACTGGACTTCCCCGCCGCGGCTGGCGCGCCCGGATATCGGCACCGACGAAGGCGGCCTCTGGGCGCTGATGGATCGCGAGGAAACGAAGCTGCGCCGCAGCCCCTTCACCATCCGCGATCGAGCGCTGCGCGACTACGTACAGTCGATCGCATGCAAGCTCGCCGGCGCCCACTGCCCCGATGTCCGCGTGCACTTGGTCAACACGCCGCTTTTCAACGCCAGCATGGCGCCCAACGGCATGATGCAGGTGTGGAGCGGCCTCATGCTGCGGGTCGAGAACGAAGCGCAGCTCGCCGCCATCCTCGGCCATGAGATCGGACACTACGTGCAGCGGCACACGCTGGAGCGGCTGCGGGATGCAAAAAGCCGATCGGCGTTCGGTCAGTTTCTCGGCCTGTTCGGGCTGGTGGGGGCCGTGGGTCAACTCGCGCTGCTTGCGAGCATGTTCGCCTACTCGCGCGAACAGGAATCGGAAGCGGATCGCATCGGGCTCGTCCTCATGGGCCAGGCAGGTTACGACGGTCGCGAAGCCGCCAGGGTCTGGCAGAACCTGCTGCAGGAGATCAAGGCCCGCAAGGACAGTGATTTCGCTCGCACGCCCATGTTCGCCACGCATCCCGACCCGGAGGAGAGGCAGCAGGTGCTCGCGAAACTCGCCGAGAGCCAACCCGGCGGCAGCACCGGCGAAGAATCCTGGGAGAAGGTGCTTGCGCCGCATCGCCACGAGTGGATCATGGATGAAGTGAAGCGGCGCCAGTACGACGAGAGCCTTGCCCTGCTCAATCGCCTCGTCGAAAGGCGAACCGGCCAGGCCGAGTACCTGTTTGCGCGCGGCGAGGTGTTTCGCATGCGCTCGCAGGACAAGGACGCCGATGCCGCGCTTGCCGACTTCCGGGCCGCCGTCGCGGTCGGCAGCGAACCGGCCGCGACCCATCGGTCGCTCGGTCTCGTGCTGCGTCAACGCAACGAGCCCGCGGCGGCTCGTGCGAGTTTCGAAACCTACCTCAAGCGGGCGCCGGACGCTCCGGACGCCGCACTCATCAAGACCTATCTGGCGGAGCTGGGAACGTGAAAAGGACGCTTTGGATACTCGCCGCGCTCATGCTCGGCGCCTGCGCCTCGGTGGACAAGGTCGAAAAGGGCAATCGCATGCTCGGCGAACGCATGCACGTCGAAATCGACGGGCCCTGGAATCACCTGAATCTGCCCAACAGCGGCCCGGCGCAGATCTGGACCATGGAAGGCATCACGGTCGACGAATTGCTGCTCTACTCGGGCTTGAAGGACGGTCAGGTCATTCACGGCTATTCGCAGAACATCCCCAACGCCAAGAGCTTTCACTTCAAGTCGTCGATGCGCCCGGACGAGATCGTCTCGCTTTGGGAAGGGGCGCTCACGCGCGACGGTTCGCGCTTCAAGCTGCTGAAGCTCGAACCCGTTCAGTTCGCCGGTCATCCCGGCTTTCGGTTCGAGTACGAACTCGTGCGCAAATTCGACAACGTACCGATGCGCGGCCTCGGCTATGCCACGGTGAGCAAGGGCGAACTCTTTGCCATGCTCTACACCGCGCCCCGGCTCACCTTCTTCGCCCGCCACCGGGAACGTGTCGAGCAGATGGCAAGGAGTGCCACCCTCAAGGACTGAGGCCGCCTCACGACGCCCAGGGCGCCGCCCTTTCAGGGTCGATGCCGAACTTGACGATGGCCTGGTCCACCACCGCGCGCTCGATGTCGCCGTCAGCGGCCAACGCTGCCAGCGCGGCGACGACGATGCTGTGTCGATCCACCTCGAAGAAGCGGCGCAGCGCGGCGCGCCCGTCGCTGCGACCATAGCCGTCCGTGCCGAGGGCGACGTACCGGCGAGGCACCCACGGACGGATGAGATCGGCCACGGCACTGACGTAGTCGCTGGCGGCAATCACCGGCCCGCACGTGGCGCCGAGACACGATTCGACGTAGCTCGGCGCTGCGCCCGACGACTTCAACCTCGACGCTCGCGATGCCTGCAGGCCGTCGCGCCGCAATTCCGAAAAACTCGTCACGCTCCAGACGTCGGCGGCCACGCCATAGTCGTCTTCGAGCACCTGCGCCGCTGCAATCGATTCGCGCAGAATCGGACCGCTGCCGAGCAGTTGAACCCGCGGGACATCCCCCCGGCCCGCCGCCTGCTTCGAACGCGTTTTCGTCTTCGCGCTGCTCGCGGTGCGTCCATCGCGAACTCGGTACATTCCCCGGACGATCCCTTCGGCCATCTCGACCGACGGCAGGGCCGGCTGGGTATAGTTCTCGTTGGTGACGGTGATGTAATAGAAAACGTCTTCCTGCGCGTCGAGCATGCGGCGCATGCCGTCCTGCATGATTACCGCCAGCTCGTAGCCGTAGCAGGGATCGTAGGCCACGCAATTGGGGATCGTCGACGCGATGAGCTGGCTCGATCCGTCCTGGTGCTGGAGCCCTTCGCCCGAAAGCGTGGTGCGTCCGGCGGTCGCGCCGAAGAGGAAGCCGCGCGAACGCGAGTCGCCTGCCTGCCAGACGAAATCGCCGATGCGCTGAAAACCGAACATCGAATAGAAGATGTAGAACGGCAGCATCGGTGTGCCGTGCGCGCTGTAGCTCGTGGCCGCGGCGATCCACGAGGACATCGCGCCGGCCTCGGTGATGCCTTCCTCCAGGATCTGGCCGTCGCGCGCTTCGCGATAGTAGAGCAGTTCGTCGCTGTCCTCGGGTTCGTACAGCTGCCCGAGGGAGGCATAGATGCCCACTTGCCGAAAGAGCGATTGCATGCCGAACGTGCGCGCCTCGTCCGCGACGATGGGCACGATGCGCTTGCCGAGCGTCCTGTCTCGCAGCAGTTGCGAGAGCAGATTGACGAACACGGTCGTCGTCGATTGCTCGCGACCCTGCGAGCGCTCCATCATCGTCACCATCGCCGCACGATCAGGCACCGGAATCTTCGGTGCCTGCGAAATCCGCTGCGGCATGTAGCCGTCGAGCGCCTTGCGCCGGGCGTGCAAGTAACGCGCTTCCGCGGAATCGGCCGGGGGGCGATAAAAGGCCGCCGTGGTCACCTGTTCGTCGGAAAGATTGAGCGAAAAGCGATCGCGAAAGGCCTTGAGGGCGTCCGCATCGAGCTTCTTCTGCTGATGCGTGGTCATGCGGCCCTGACCCGACTGGCCCATGCCGTAGCCCTTCTTCGTCTGCGCGAGGATGACCGTCGGCTGACCACGATGCGCCATCGCTGCATGATAGGCCGCGTAGATCTTCACCGGATCGTGGCCGCCGCGGCGCAGCTTGTCGATATCCTCGTCGGAGAGGTGTGCGACGATCGCCTGCAGCTCCGGATACTTGTTGAAGAAGTGCTCGCGATTGAAGCGCCCGTCGGTCGCTGCGTACTTCTGGAACTCGCCGTCGACCGTCTCGTGCAGACGACGCAGGATGACCTGATCGTGGTCGCGGGCGAAGAGCGGATCCCACTCCGATCCCCACAACAGCTTGATCACGTTCCAGCCGGCACCCGCAAAAAGACCCTCCAGCTCCTGGATGATGGACCCATTGCCGCGCACCGGTCCGTCGAGGCGCTGCAGATTGCAGTTGACGACAAAGATCAGGTTGTCGAGGCCTTCGCGTGCGGCGAGCGAGAGACCGGCAAGCGCTTCGGGCTCGTCCATCTCGCCGTCGCCGACGAACGCCCACACCTTGCGTCCGACCGTATCGAGCAGACCGCGATTGGTCAGATAGCGCATGAAGCGCGCCTGATAGACGGCCGTGATCGGGCCGAGGCCCATCGAACCGGTGGGGAACTGCCAGAAGTCCGGCATCAGATACGGATGACAGTAGGAGGAAAGCCCGTTGCCGCCCGTCTCCCTCCGATAGCGATCGAGGTTGTCTTCGCTCAGGCGACCTTCGAGAAAGGCGCGTGCGTATACCCCGGGCGCGGAGTGCGGCTGGAAGTAGACGAGATCCCCCGTTTGGCCGGCCCGGAAGAAATGGTTGAAGCCCACCTCGAACAGATCGGCCGCCGAGGCGTAACTCGCGATGTGACCGCCCAGTTCCGCGTTTTCCGCATTGGCGCGGACGACCATCGCCAGCGCATTCCAGCGCACGAGTCCGATGAGGCGATGCTCGATGTCGAGGTTGCCCGGATACTGAGGCTGCTCCGCCAGCGAGATCGTGTTGCAGTAGGAGGTGTTGAACACCGGCGGCAGCTTCACGCGCTGCGAGCGAGCGCGGTCGAGGAGCTTGCGCAGGATGAAGGTGGCACGCTCCGGACCTTCGCTGCGCAGCATCGAATCGAAGGCGTCGAGCCATTCGCGCGTTTCCGTCGGATCCGGATCGGCAGGCACCACGCGCCAGAAGGCGGAATCGATATCGGACAGATCGGTCATGGCATTCCTCGAAGCTTGCGACGTTGCGAATGGCCGGAGTTGCGATCGAACAGGCGCAGTCATCCCGTTCGTCTCCCCCGCAGATGCTGCATCGTACCGGGTGTGCATCGGCATAGGATGTCAAAGTCTGGATGCCACACGCGACGCTACGGCATAGAATGCCGTGAAACTTAGCCCTTGCGAGAGAAAATGCCGTCGATCAACCTCGACCCGATAGATGTGCGCATCCTCGCACGCCTGCAGGACGACGCTCGCATGAGCAACGTCGACCTCGCCAAGGCCGTGCACCTGTCGCCATCGCCGTGCCTGGCGCGCGTCAAGCGGCTGGAACAAAGCGGGCTCATTCGCCGCTACGTGACGCTGCTCGATCCGATCGAAATGGGTCTGACGGTCTCGGTCTTCATCCAGGTGCGCCTGGAGCGGCAGGTCGAATCCGCGCTGGAGATATTCGAGCGGGAGATCTGCGCGCGCTCCGAGGTGATGGAATGCTATCTGATGACCGGCGACTCGGACTACCTGTTGCGGGTGCTGGTGCCGGACATCCAGGCGCTCGAACGCTTCATCGTCGATGTGCTCTCGCGCATCTCGGGCGTGGGCAACATCAAATCCAGCTTCGCGCTGAAACAGGTAAAGTACAAGACCGCGCTGCCCTTGCCGGAAACCCGCCCCGCGCGAACCGTTCGCAAGCCCAAGCCCGCGCGCTGAACCCCAAAATTCGGTGCCTGGCACGTGCGAGGCACCGAATTTCGCGATTGAGGAGGAAGCATGAAACGTATCTTCGCGGCATCGGCCGCGGTCATCGCCGCGGGGGCGGCTATTCCCGCCGCCGCTCAGAGCTATCCGGCGCGCCCGGTACGCATCCTCGTGGGTTACGCACCGGGAGGCGGCGTAGACGTGGCAGCACGCATCGTCGCCCAAGGGCTGACGGAGGTCTGGGGCAATCAGACCGCACTCGTCGAAAACCGACCGGGGGCGGCGGGGAACATTGCGACTGAATTGACGGCATCCGCCGCACCCGACGGCTATACGCTGCTCCTTTGCACGATCGCATCGCACGGGATCACGCCAGCGCGCTCGAAGAAGCTGTCGTACGATCCGGTGAAGAGCTTCAGCTTCCCGTCGATGGTCGGCATCACCCCGAACATCATCGTGACGCACCCGGCCATGGCGATGCGCAGCCTCAAGGATGTCATCGCCTACGCCCGCAAGAATCCGGGCAAGCTCAACTACGGCTCGTCGGGTGTCGGTGCATCGCCGAATCTCTCGATGGAACTGCTCAAGCTCGATGCCAGGCTCGACATCCAGCACGTGCCGTACAAGGGCGCGGCACTCGCGATGGCCGATGTGGCGAGCGGTCACATGGAACTGATGGTCGGCAATCTGCCCGGGCCCTATCCGCTCGTCGTCGCCGGCAAGCTGCGCGCGCTTGCCGTCACATCCGGCGAACGCAGTCCCAAGCTGCCGGACGTCCCGACCGTCGCCGAGCAAGGTGTGAAGGACTTCGACGTGTCGTCATGGTATGGCATCTGCGGCCAATCGGGCATTCAGAAGCCGGTCTTCGACAAGCTGCGCACGGATCTGCTCGCGGCACTCGCGCGTCCCGAAACCAGGAAGCGCCTCACCGATCAGGGCATCGAACCGAAGACGACGACCCCGGAAGACTTCGTCAAGTTCGTGAACATGGAGATGACCCGCTGGGCACGCGTGGTGAAGGCGGCGAAGATTCCGGATCAGTGAGGCATCGCACGAGCCGCGTGCGCTGAGTCAATCATTGAGCTTGATGCCGTTGTCCACCACGACCTTCGTCCAGCGCGCGATCTCGCCATCGATGAACTTGCCGAGCGCTTGCGGGGTACTCCCCTCCAGTTCGTAACCATCCTTGATGGCACGCGCCACGGCTTCAGGGGAGCGCGTATACGCCATGACCGCAGCCGCGAGCTTGTTCACGGCTGCGGCGGGCGAATTGCCGGTCGTAACGATGGCGCCCCAGCCGGAATAGTCGTACCCCTTGACGCCGAGTTCGTCGACGCTGGGCAGATCCGGCAGCATCCTCGACCGTCCGGCACTCAGGTGCGCAATGGGACGTACCTTGCCGGACTTCAAGTACGGCTGCGCGGCGAACGTTGTCATCGGACTCACGTGGGTGCGCCCGGCCACGAGGTCGATGAATCCCTGCGAGTTGCCCTTGTAGTGCACGAAGGTCACCTGGGTTCCGGTCGCGCCCGCGAGATATGCCCCTGCCATGTGGAAGATGCTGCCCACACCGCTGGTACCCCAGTTGAGCTTCTGCGGATTCGCCTTGGCATAGGCGAGATACTCCGGAAAGGTATTGACCGGCAAGGTGGGCGTGACGACCAGGATCACCTTGCGTCGACTGAGCATCGACACCGGCGCGAAATCCCTGGCCGTGTACGGAGGCTTCTCGCGCACGGCGATGCCGGTGGCGAAGCTCGTCGTGATCACGAGGAGCGTATGCGCATCGGGGGTCGCCCGAGCGACATAGCCGTTACCCACCGTTCCCCCTGCGCCGGGTCGAAAGTCGGTCACGAACGGTTTACCGAATGTTTCCGTCAGGTGCTGCAGCACCGGCCGCGCGTCGGACTCGGTCGTACTGCCAGGCGCGAACGGAATCACGACCGTCACCGTTTTCGACGGATAGACATCGGCGGCGCCTTGACCGAACGCCGTGCCGACGCCTCCGGCGCCGAGGACTGCGCAAACGCTCAGCACGGCGCGTCGCCTGTTCGTCCGATTCATCGTTGTTCTCCTGGGGTGAATGCCGACACCGGGCTGTCGATGGCCGGTCATCGCGGTTGAATGCGCGCACCAAGCGCTTGCGGGTGATACGCCGGGACGAATGCGTCCGCCATCGACTCCGACGCGCTCATCGCGGTAGCTCGTTGCGCGATTCCCTGCGGCGTGGGCGCGATCCCGGTGTCGATCCATTCGACCAGCGCCTGCACCAGTGGCGGATAGACCGTGTCGCCGAGATAGCTGTGTTCGTCGGAATCGACGAATGTCTGCACCAGCCGGTGCTCGCAGCCGGCATCGCGCATTCGACGTCGAAGCGTGTCATGCACTTCGACGAAGCAGCTCGTGTCGCGTATCCCGTGCACGGTGAGCACGGGCATGGCGAATCGCCCGACGTAGTCGCTCTGCGTCGAAAAGCGCGCGCGTGCGACGGGATCTGCGGCATAGCGCAGCACCCCGGCATTCAGGGCATCGTCGTCGTCCGATCCGACATAACGCACCGTCTCATTGCCGACGGGACTACCCCCGTGCTTCGCGACGACGTCCCGCAGCGTAAAAGTCGCCCAGCGCAGCTGATCCGCCACGCCGTCTTCGGGAATCCGAAGGACATTGACGATCGTGCGCAGTCTGCGCGCCTGATCGGGACTTCGCCGCTCGGCGGGAAGATCCACACCCAGCGCTTCGTTCACGCGCTCGGCGAGTTGGGATTCCGTAAGCGGGTCATCCTTCGGCAACCCGACCGAGAGCGGATACTGTGGCTCGTCGGGTCGCGGATGGTTGTTGCAGAGATACTGATAGAGAGCCCGCAGGTCGAGCCGGAAGTCGTAAGCGAGCGGTCCACCGACGGCACCGCTGCTCAATAGCATTCCCTCCCAGGATCCGGCGAAAAGCTCCGCCGCCTTCGCCGCGACCATCGCCCCCCAGGATTGCCCATGAAGCAGGGTGCGCCCCGGTGTCGCCACATGATCGAGG
>JBIKKL010000761.1:0-2610 GCA_044360365.1 Burkholderiales bacterium
AACCGAACACGTAGGCGAGGAGCCCCGGCACGGCGACCACCAGGAACACGCACCAGAGGAAGGAATCGGTGTTCCACCAGTGCCACGGAAACTCCTTCCAGTCGAGGAAGACCATGAAGTCCGGCATGTCGAGGCGGTACTGCCCGTCGGCGCCGATCTGTCGCATGAGGTACATGCCGAAACCGTAGCCTCCGAGTGCGAAGAAGAGCCCGTGTCCCAGCGAGAGGATGCCGGCGTATCCCCAGATCAGATCCATCGCGAGCGCCACGATCGCATAGCACATGATCTTGCCGATGAGCGAGACCCAGTAGGAGGACAGGTGAAACGGACTCGACTCGGGGACGAGCAGATTCGCGCAGGGAACCAGCACGAACAGGATCAGGGCGAAGATGCCGACGACCGTCCACCCGCGGCCGCCGTAGAGACGCATCAGCAAAGGCGTATGGCGCGAACCGGTCATGATCATGCCTCCACCGCGCGGCCCTTGAGGGCAAACATGCCCTGCGGACGCTTCTGGATGAATACGATGATGAAGACCAGCACGGCGATCTTCGCCAGCACCGCACCCGACCACGATTCGAGGATCTTGTTGACGACGCCCAGACCCAGTGCGGCGTAGACCGTGCCAGCAAGCTGACCCACGCCGCCCAGCACGACCACCATGAACGAATCGACGATGTAGGCCTGGCCGAGGTCCGGCCCGACGTTGCCGATCTGCGAAAGCGCGCAGCCCGCGAGGCCGGCGATGCCCGAGCCGAGCCCGAAAGCCCAGGTATCGACGCGGGCAGTCGGTACGCCCATGCAGCTGGCCATCGCACGGTTCTGCGTCACGCCACGCACGAAGAGACCGAGGCGCGAGCGACTGAGCAGCAGGCCCATCGCAATCAGGATCGCCGCGGCGAAGAAGATGATCGCGATGCGGTTCCAGGGCAGGACGATGTTGGTCATCACCTCGATGCCGCCGGAGAGCCAGACGGGATTCTCGACCTGGACGTTCTGAGCACCGAAGATCGTCCGGACCAGTTGAATCAGCATGAGACTGATGCCCCACGTCGCAAGCAGGGTTTCGAGCGGGCGACCATAGAGCCAGCGTATCACCGACCGTTCGAGAATCATGCCGACCGCGGCGGCCGCCACGAACGCAACCGGGACCGCGACAGGCAGGTACCAGTCGATCGCGCCCGGCGCATGCGTGCGGAAAAGGCTTTGCACGACATAGGTGGCATATGCGCCGATCATGATCAATTCGCCGTGGGCCATGTTGATCACGCCCATCAAGCCGTAGGTGATGGCGAGCCCGAGCGCGGCGAGGAGAAGGATCGAACCGAGGCTCAAGCCGGAAAACGCGAGACTGATGCGTGCGGCCCAGGCGAGGCGATACTCTACGTCGTGCAGGCTGTGTTGCGCAGCGTTGCGCAGATCGGAATCCGTTTCGACGTAACTGCCGTCGGAATTCTTTTCGAGCACGGCGAGCAGCAGCGTCTTGGTGGCGGCCGCATCGGATGCGCCCAGCAATTTGATCGCGGCGAGCCGCGTGTTCCGGTCCGGGCTCTTGATTTCGAGCTTGGCCTGCACCAGACCGAGCGCGGATTTCAGCTTGGGATCGCTTTCGATCTGCATCGCCTTCTTGACGAGCGGCAGGACGCTTGGATCGGCGTTGTCACCCAAGGCATCGACCGCAGCGCGACGGCGCTTGGTATCCGGCGAGACGAGATCGAGGGCGGCGATGGCACCGCCGAGTTCGCGGCGCAGCCGATTGTTGATGCCGACTTCTTCGCGTGGCTCGGGTACGGGGGTGACGGTTTCTCCCGTCAGCGCATCGGTCGCCTGCTCTCCTCGCACGATGAGAATGCGCTCGCCTGCGACGAATAATTCGGAGTTGGTCAGTGCCTGCATGACGTCGCGGGCACGCGCATCGCCTTCGGCGAGGAGGGCAGCGATCGCCGTGGTGCGCTCGTCGCTATCGCCTGTCGCCAGCTTGCGCACAGCGTCCGTGTCGAGTGCCAGGACGTTCGATGCCGCAATCGTCAGCCAGATGAAGAGGGACGACAACAGAATGCGCATCGGTGAATCTCGTTGTTATGGGCCGTGGGTAAAACCCGCTCGCGGCGGATAAGGAGAGGAACCGCCGCGAGCGGTACTGCCGTTGCGACTACCTGCCTACTTCTTGGCGGGGACGGACTTGACCGTGAGGTCGGGCTCGTCCTTCTTCTTGTCGTTGCCGGGGATGAAGGGGCTCCAGGGCTGGGCGCGGATCGGCCCCTTCGTCTGCCAGACGATGTTGAACTGACCGTCGGCCTTCACTTCGCCGATCAGGACCGGCTTGTGGAGGTGATGGTTCTTCTCGTCCATCTTGACGGTGAAGCCGCTGGGGGCTTTGAACGTCTGTCCGGCCATCGCTGCGATCACTTTGTCGACGTCCGTGGTCTTGGCCTTCTCGACGGCCTGCTTCCACATGTAGATGCCGATGTAGGTGGCTTCCATCGGATCGTTCGTGAGCGGCTTGTCGGCACCCGGGAGCTTCTTCGCCTTGGCGTAGGCAGCCCACTTCTTCTTGAACTCTTCGTTGACCGGATTCTTCACCGACATGAAGTAGTTCCAGGCAGCCAG
>JBIKKL010000762.1:0-2607 GCA_044360365.1 Burkholderiales bacterium
TTCGCCATCGATCGTAACGCTGGCAGTGCTTACCCGCTGTATCAATCCGATCATCGCATGAAGTTCCGCTTGCTGACGTAGGCGCAGGCCATGAGTACCGCTGCATTGACGAGAAAGATGGGCATATAGCCCAGGGCAGTGCCGACGCTGCCGAAGAACAGCGGCACGGTCACGTGCGCGAGGTTGTTGACCGATACGCGCACCCCGGTGGCTTCGCCCTGTCGCCCCGGGGGTGAATGGTTGTAGATGAGGGTCATCGCGATCGGCTGCCCCGCCCCCACGCCGAATCCCAGCAGGACCGACACGCCGGCGATAAGCCACGGGTTCGTGCAGAACGGAAACGCAATGAAGGCGACCCCGCACATCAGGATCGCGCCGGTAATGACCGTTGCATCGCCGAAGCGCCTCGACAACGCCGGAATCAGCGTGCGCACGGCAAAGACCGCCAGGGAGAAGGTCGCGAGGATCATCCCGATGACCGATGCCGAGAACCCGAGGGAATGCGCATACAGCGGCAACAGGAACTGGTAGAGATCCCAGGCGGCAGACAGCACGCCGCCGACGATGAACACGTCGCGCAGACGCGGAATCTTCAGCAGGTCGAATACGCTCGTGTCGCGCTTCTCACCGGATTTCCTGGCGATATCCGGCAGAATTTTTGGCCGCAGACCAACGGCCGCAAGCGGCACGAGCGCGCACAGCATGAGAACGAAGAACGTCCATCGATGACCCAGATGGTCGATGCCGAAGCCTGCAATCAGCGGCCCGAGGAAGCTCGCCGAAGCGAAACCGAGACTGAGGATGCTGTAGTTGTGGGTGCGATCCTTGGGCTCGCCCAAGGCCCCCACGAGGTTGCTGATCGCCACCTGATAGAACGTGAAGGACGTCCCGAGCAGGAGCACGGCCACGAACAGGGTGGTCAGGCTCGGCAGGCACGCGGGCAAAAGCAGCCCCAGCGCCACACCCGCGGATCCGATCATCGCCGGCTTGCGGGCGCCGATGCGATCGCTCAATCGCCCCAGCGGCACCGCGAGCAACGTGGGAAAGAGCGCCAACAGCGACATCAAAACCCCGATCGTCGCGGGCGAAGCGTTCTGGTGAATCGCGAACAGCGACACCGTCACACGACTGCCGCCGAACCCGCAATGAAGCAGGCAACTCAGTACGGCGATCGTGTAGATCGTGCGCGCAGATGTCGAGCGCTCGTCGCGGCGCTCAGTCGACACGCGCGCCCGAGGCTTTCACGACGTTGCCCCAGCGCTCGACTTCGGATTTGACGTAGCGTGCGAACTCGTCGAGCGTCATCGGGTTGGGTTCCGCACCTTGGGTACCGAGACGCTCCTGCACGTCGCCGCGCGATACTGCACGGCGCACCTCGGCGTTCAGCAGTGTTGCGATGCCTGGTGACGTTCGCGCTGGCGCATGCAACCCGAACCAGGCATTCGCTTCGTAGCCCTTGATCCCTGCCTCGTCGAGGGTCGGCAACTCGGGTACGGCACGCGAACGCTTGAGGCCGGTGGTCGCGATCCCTCTCAGCTTTCCAGCACGCACGTGAGGCAGCGACGACACCGCGTTGGCAAACGCGAGTGGAACCTGACCCGCAATGACATCCGCCTGCCCCTGCGCGCCCCCCTTGTAGGGCACCTGCAGGAGCTTCGTCTGCGTCATCACCTCGAACATCACACCGGCAAGGTGACTCGCACTGCCTTGGCCCGCCGTCGCGTAGGCGACCTTGCCGGGCCGTGCACGCACGTAGGCGATCAGGTCATTCACGTTCGCCGCAGGCAAAGCCGGATGGGCGACGAGGATGTTCGGAACCGTAGCGACGAAGGCGATCGGCAGAAAGTCCTTCAGCGTGTCGTACGGCAGCTTGCTGCGCAGACTCGGATTGATGACGTGACTGGTAAAGGCAAACAGCAGCGTGTATCCGTCGGGCAGCGCGCGCGCCACCGTCTCGGTGCCGATGATGCCCCCGCCTCCGCCGCGGTTATCGATGATGAACTGCTGACCGAACGCTTCGGTGAAGTGCTGTGCGGTGAGCCTGCCGAGGATGTCCGTCCCGCCACCGGGCGGCGCGTTGACCACGATGCGCACGGGCCGCACCGGATACGACTTCGCCGCCTCCAGCGCGGGCCGGGAATCGGCGGCGATCACTGATCCAGCGCAGCAGAGCAGCGCCCAGCCCATCGAACGCGACATGACGTAGATTCCCTCCATGGGGAACACCCTTGACCGGCAACACCCGAAATCGAGCCCGGCTGCGGCCCCGCAGCGTACCCTCGTTCGATTGTAGCGCCTCGCGAAACCTGGGAAAATCGAATCATGGAAAAGATCGTCCCCCCCGAATACGCGCAAGCCGTGCAGCAGCTCTTCGACGAAACCATCGAAGCGATGCAGCTCGCCAAACAGTGCAAGGAAGTCGACGACCTGTGGGCCACGCTCGCAGTTGCGCTCCTCAAGATCGACCTCGCATCGAACTTCATCGAGCAGCACAAACCAGGCTTCATCAAAGAGATCAACGAAGCCAAGCAGCGCGTGATGTCTGCGCTGACTCCGAAGCACTAGCGTATCGATTCGTTACGTCCGTCCCATGTCCTCGACCCCGTC
>JBIKKL010000763.1:0-2604 GCA_044360365.1 Burkholderiales bacterium
ACCACCGATTTCTTGCCTGCAAAATCGGCGAGCTTGATCGGCTTGCCGGTCGACGAGGGCAACTCGAAATTCGGCGCCTTGTCACCGACGTTGACTGCGGCGCGGGTGACGCCTGCATGCGCGAAGCTCAGTACGGTGGTGGCGGCGATACAGAACAACTTCCATCTGCTGGGTACCATGGTGCTCCCTTTCTGGGTGGGTGAAGGCACACGGACATCGAGCAGGCATTGCGTCTGCGCGGTCGAAAACCACGTGTGCGCGAGACTCATCGCCGCATCGATTCGATGGGATTGCGAGGTCATGGCCTGGCCGCCACGGCTTTGACGAATCCGCGAAACTCTTCCGCATCGAAGTCGATCGGACCGAACCCCTGGGCAACGATACCGCCCTTGCGATCGACGACGAACGTGGTCGGTACGCCGCGCACGCCGAACTGACGCGCAACGGTCATGGCCTGATCGATCGGCACCTGGAAACTGAACTTGCCTTCATCGATGACGGGTTTGGCACCCTGGATGCCGGATCCATCGATCGAGATGGCCAGCACCGTGACACCGCTTGCCTTCAACGCATCGTGTGCCCTCTGCACGGAGGGCATCTCGCCGCGGCAGGTCGTTCACCAGGAAGCCCAGAATCGTACGACCAGCACCTGGCCCTTGAGGCTTTCGGAGCGAAGGGGGGAACCGGCGACCGTCGGCAGGTCGAACGCGGGCATGACCATGGGCTTGGCCGGGGCACTCAATCCTGGCGGCATACCGGGCGCAGCCGCGAGGGCGAGGTGTGCGGGACCTGTGAGAAGTACGCTTGCAAGGCATCCGAGCAGGTGTCGTCGGATGTTGGACGAACCGGATCGGCAATGAGGGTGAATGGACATCGGCAGAACTCCGGGGCAGTGGTATACGAGGCAGCGATTGGCGCCGTACGAGGCGTTAATTTACACTCGTTCGATGCAAGGGGGCTCGATTCAATTCCGTCGGATTCCCGGAGGAGGATCCGCGGTGCAACCTATCGACGTCAAGACCGCACTTGCTGCGGTGTCGATCGATCTTCCGCGGACCCCAGGCGTACATCCGTAGCGGAGTCGAGAAATACGCGAAGGTCGTCAAGACCATCGGCTTGCGGATCGACTGAACGTTGCGGTCAGCCGAACATTGCGGGATTCATCCGCCAGACGGTGAAGTTCAGCGCCGCGGCGAACGTCACCCAGGCGATATAGGGCAGCAGCAACGCGCCAGCCAGCCGTCGGATGCGCCAGAAGGCCATGATGGTCGCGGCGATGCTGACCCATAGCAGGACGATTTCGATCACGGAGGCGAGGCCGAGTCCCCAGCCGAAAAAGAGCCAGCTCCAAAGCACGTTCAGCACGAGTTGGAGCATGAACAGCACGAGCGCCGTTCGGGTCCGCGCCGAGGCGGGCTCCCGCCACACGAGCCAGGCCGCAATGGCCATCATGGTGTACAGAACGGTCCACGCGGGGCCGAAGACCCATGCCGGTGGTGCCCAGTCCGGACGGGTCAGCGCGGCGTAGAACCGAGGCGCGTCGAGCGAAGCGAGGCTGCCCAGGGCAGCGGCTACGGTGAGCAGCGCGAGCCATGCGAGCAGGCCGAGTATCGATTTCCGAGTGTGGGTGCTCATGGTGGCGGGATCGTTGGTTGAAGCCGTTGTGCAGCGCCGGCCAAAGCTCGGGGCTCTCGGGCAGTTCTGCACCGGTGCGGACTCGGCGTCATGCAGGGGTCGTGCCCCATAGTTCCAACGGTCCGCGCGTGCGGGCCGCTCCACCCCGGGGCGAATGGTCAGGCGCGAATCCTACCACCGACCGCACGTCGCCGGCGGCGAATCGGCTATGCTGGCGTCTCGTTCGGATGGTCAATTCGCTCGCACTTTTCCAATCATCGATCCGCATCGCGGAGGAGGAACCCGGCATGGCATCGTCGAATTCGAACAAGGAACTGGCAGGCAAGGTCGCACTCGTGACGGGAGGCGCGCGCAACATCGGAGCCGCCACATCGCTGGCGCTCGCCGAAGCCGGCGCGGCTGTGGCGATCAACACTCGCGCATCGCGCGAAGACGGCGATGCCATCGTGAAGCAGATCCGCGATGGGGGTGGTCAGGCCGAACTGTATCTTGCCGACATCGCCAATGCCGATGCCGTGAAGACGATGGTGGACGGCGTGCTTGCGCGTTTCGGTCGCATCGACTTCCTCGTGTTGAACGCCTCCGTACGCAAGGAGACGCCGTTCCTGGAGATCACCTACGAAGAGTGGCGCGGCATCATGGGCATCTCGCTCGATGGCTCGTTTCGGTTGTGTCAGGCGTGCATCCCGTCGATGATCGCCAACGGCGGCGGCGCAATCGTCACGCTCGGCGGCATGCAGGCGTTGTCGGGCGCGAAGAAGCGTGTGCACGGTTCGGTGGCGAAGCACGGCATGGTGGGTCTCACGCGCGGTCTCGCTCGCGAGTTCGCCGAGCAGAATATCCGCGTCAATTGCGTGGCGCCCGGGCAGATGGACACCGTACGCGCCGCGGGCAGGGCGCCGCGCGCCAATGCGCCGACCAACATTCCGCTCGGTCGCCTCGGCGATGCGCGCGAGATCGCTGATACGG
>JBIKKL010000285.1:0-6284 GCA_044360365.1 Burkholderiales bacterium
GACTCAACGTGGAGGCCGATCTGAGTGTGGATCTCGGTCAGAATTTTTCCCTGCGCGGGAAGGGGCTCGCTACGCGCCTCGCCGGTACCCTGCGAGCCCAGGTGCATCCCAAGGCGGGCATCAGTCTCACCGGCACGGTACGGGCCGTGGATGGGACCTATACCGCGTTCGGCCGTGAACTGATGATACGACGCGGCACCCTGACGTTCGCCGGTCCGCTGGACAATCCCTCGCTCGATATTCTTGCCGCGAGGGTCGTATCGGATGTCGAGGTCGGCGTTGCCGTCGGCGGTACGGCGCTCGTGCCGCAGGTTCGTCTTGTCTCGACGCCTTCGATGTCCGATGCGAACAAGCTCGCCTGGCTCACGTTGGGGCATGGCCTCGACGAGGCGGGCAAGAACGAGGCAGCGGTCATGCAGGCGGCAGCGCTGGCATTGCTCTCGCGTGGAAACACGGATGGCAGTGGGACGCTGGCGAGTCGCTTTGGTCTCGACGATCTCTCGCTCGGGACAGCAAGCGGCACCGGAGAGCGCATCGTCAGCATCGGCAAGCGTTTCGCATCGAACTTTTACGTGGGGTTCGAACACGGCATCAAGGGGGCCGCGCAGGTCATCAAGATCACTTACGATCTGTCGCGCCGCTGGTCGGTGCAGGCGCGTGCCGGCAGCGAGAATGCCGTCGACCTGTTCTATACGCTTGGGTTTCGCTGACGCAATGGTTTGAAGTCGCGCCGCAATCAGTTGAGGCGGCTTGCATCCGTGGTCGAGGCGGTCGGCATGGGCGCTTTGGGCAATTGCAGTCGCATGTCCCAGTCGGTCTTGCCGACGGCGCCTTGCAGCAGGCGCGTAAAGGAATGCAGCAGCATTGCGTCCATGGTGAGATCCATGCCTTGCCCCTGAGTCGGGTGCATCGCGAGCAGCGCGTTGCCGCGCCCGTCGGGTCGCGCACGCAAGCGGGTGATCAACAAAGGCTCTTCGCCAAGAGGCAGGTTCTCGGCCGCCTTGTAGGGTGTTGCGAAGTCGGCTTGCTGAACCGCCTTCTCGTGTTCGAACTCGAGCATCGCCTTGCGCACGGTCGGATCAGGTTGGGTGCGCGCTTCACCGATGGTCTCGGCGATCTTCATGAGCGCGGGCCAGAGGCCCTTCACGAATCGTCGCGTCAGCCAGAAGCGAAGTTCGGCCCCATCGCTGGTGCTCACGCGCAACAGCAATCTGTCCTGTTCCGGGTGGTAGTCGATGCGGATCTGATGCAGGCGCATGGCGGCGAATGCCAAAGGCGGAGGCAAAAGTCATGTTAACACACGCTATTTGCCGCCATTCCAGGGTCGATCGACCCGAGGCCGCTGCCGTATGAAGGCGTCGCACTGATCGATCAACCTGTGCGCGATCGAACGTTCGGATGCGTTCGGCATCTCGATCGGACCATGCTGTTGCATTCGTGCGGCACCCTGGACGGACGAAGGACTCGATCGCGACGAATCGAGCGTCTGCAGCGTCGCTTCGAGGGGTGCGTTGTGCCAGAATCTTGTCTGCATATCGGGCGACGAGGATGGACGCTTCATGGTGCTGGCTTTCGATGCAGACCTCAGCAAGGGTTGGGCGGCCCCCTGTAGTAGGCGTGACGGCGCCGATAGCGGATACGGCGGGGTCTGCGATCCGGCCCGGCCACTCGGGAAAGGCGGCGTCGATCGCGGATCGGAGCGGTCTTGCGCAGGGTCAAGGTTTTGGCTTGCGCGGTCGACACTTCACCATTCTCCATACTCCAGGATCGGATCATGAGTGCGACGTTTCGCGAGGACTCGTCAGCGGACGATGCAGCACGCGGCTGCGACGCGGCGAAGCGCGGGCCGCGGCGTCGCTCGTCGACGCAGGTGAAGCTCGTTCTCGTCGGGGCGGCTTCGCTCGTCTCCTGCGGCGAACCGGCCAGCAATCAGATGGCTCAGCGCGACGTGTACGAACACCGGTCGCAATGTGTGCAGGACTGGAACGAGGAAAAGAAGTGTGAACTCGTCACGCAGGGCCCGCACCGCGGCTATTGGTATGGTCCGGGCTACGTAGGCACCCGGTATGCGCCCAGTTCGACGACGCAACGTGTCGGGACCACCGTCGAGCCCAGTGGCGGCAAGTCGGCGTCTTCGAGCAGCCATGTCTCGCGCAGCGGGTTCGGATCGTCGGCCTCGTCGCGGTCGTCCAGTTCATGAAGCGCGAGCCGTCCGAGCCGCGGCCCGACTGGCAGCGCAAATTCGAAGACCTCGGGTTCCACTTTCACAGCGCCGACGGCGGGTACTGGGACGAGCGCGCCTGCTTCCAGTTGACCGCGGAAGAAGTGGACCGCCTCGAAGCCGCGACTGAAGAACTGCACCGGCTGTGCATCTCGGCGGTGGGCCACGTGATCGTCGAGAGGCGGTTGGGTGAACTCGCCATTCCGTCCGAGTTTCACGACTACCTGTCCCGCTCCTGGCAGGCGGGTGAGCCTTCGCTGTACGGTCGATTCGACTTGTGCTTCGATGGCAGCGGCGAGCCCAAGATGCTCGAGTACAACGCCGATACGCCGACGTCCATCATCGAAAGCGCCATCGCGCAGTGGAATTGGCAGCAGGAACTGCACGCCGACCGCGACCAGTTCAACTCCCTGCACGAGAAGCTCATCGATCGCTGGCGCGAGATCGCGCGCTCGCTGCGGCTGGGCGGGCCCATGCACTTCGCGTGCGTGCGCGACAACACCGAAGATGTCTGCAATCTCGACTACCTGCGCGATACCGCCATGCAGGCCGGCATCGATGCGCGGTACATTGCCGTCGAGGACATCGGCTGGGACGACGGTCGGCGTACGTTCGTCGATATGGAGGAGCGACCGATCACGGCGCTGTTCAAGCTCTATCCCTGGGAGTGGATGATGCGGGAGAGCTTCGGTCCGCATCTTCTGGCGGGAACGACGCGGCTCATCGAGCCGGCCTGGAAGAGCGTGCTCAGCAACAAGGGGATACTCGCCATTCTGTGGGAACTCTTCCCGGGCCATCCCAATCTGCTGCCTGCGTACTTCGAGCCCACGCGTCTTGGCGCCGATTACGTGCGCAAGCCCCTCTATTCGCGCGAGGGCGAGAACGTGACCATTCATGCCCGCGGTTCGACCCGACATTCGCTCGGCAGTTACGGCGCCGAAGGCTACGTCTACCAGGCGCATGCCCCGCTGCCGAATTTCGGCGGCGGCTACGTGGTCATGGGTTCATGGATCGTCGGCAATGCCGCGGCAGGCGTCTGCCTGCGCGAAGACGTTTCGCCGATCACTCGCAACACGAGCCGCTTCGTGCCGCACTATTTCATCTGATCCCGGAGGCAGAGATGCTCGACTTCATTCGCGAATCGATTCTTGGGTTCCCGCCGTTCATTACGTACTTCGGCCTGTCGGTCCTGATGCTGATCGTCTTCGGCGCCATCTACGTGCGCATCACTCCGTATCGCGAGATCGCGCTCATCAAGGAGGGCAACGTCGCTGCGGCGGCGAGCTTTTCCGGGGCGATCATCGGTTTCACGTTGCCGCTCGCTCATTCGGTCGCACAAGCCGCGAACCTGGTGGACATGCTGCTGTGGAGCCTGATCGCGCTCGCCGTCCAGCTCGTCTGTTATCTCGTCGTGCGGGCCGTCATTCCGGGCATCGTGAACGACATTCCGGCGGGCAAGGCAGCCCCGGGGGTGTTCCTCGGTGCCGTCGCGATTGCGGCCGGCATCCTCAATGCCGCATGCATGGCTGATTGAAGGCGCGCAGACCCGGTTCAAAACAGCTCGCCGTCCGCGCGGGGTGCCGAAGTCGGCGTCGGTGCGAGCAGGCTCGGATCGTCGTTCGCCACATCGTTCACCCGCACGCTCACTCGATCCGCGCGCATGAATCTAACCGGTGCCGGACGCAGCACATCGACGAGCGATAGCGGGTCCGGATGATCCGGATCCAGCCAGCGGGCATAGTCTTCGACGCCCAGGATGGCAGGCATGCGTGGATTCAACGGCGCGAGCAGTCCGTTTGCGGCAACGGTGATGATCGCGCAGGTGCCTGCTGCGCCGGGCGGACCCGGGTGCGTTTCGTAGATGCCGGCGAATCCGAACAGGCCCGCATGGCGGGGGCGAACGTAATAGGGTTCGCGTCCGCAGGCGCTCGTGTGCCACTCGTAGAAGCCGTCCGCCGGGACGATGCATCGCCGGAAAAGCAAGGCGTTGCGGAACGACGGCTTCTGGGCGAGATGGTCGGCACGTGCATTGTAGAAGTGATGTACCGTCTCGCGAGATTTGGCCCAGGAAGGCGTCAGGCCCCAGGCGAGCGCGACGGCCCTTCTCGCGTGATTGGGTTCGGCCCGAATGGCAACGACGATGCGGCCAGGTGCGATGTTGTAGCTCGGCGCGAAGTCGGGCTCATGGGCGAGCCCGAATTGCAGCGCCACGGCGTGCGGACTGCTGTAGAGGACGTAGCGTCCGCACATGGTCGACCGATCGGTGGGGCCGGATCGAAACGCGAAGCGAGAAGGTGATCGAGTCCCGTCCTCGCCGTCAGTGCTTCTTCTGCTCCGACAGCTTGCGGGCAAGCGCCAGCGTTGCATTCGAACGCTCGGGCCGCGGCATCAGCCAGCGGAAGCCCTGGGCAACGACGGCCTCGACGTTGTCCTTCTCGACATGAGGGTGTCCGCAGGCGACATTGTGTTCCTTGCAGATGGCGAGAATCTCGCCGATCGCGCTGGCAACGACCGGGTGATCGTATTGGCGCGGGAAGCCGAGGTTCTGCGACAGATCGCCTTCGCCGATGATCACTACGCCGATACCCGGCACCTCCTTGAGTATCTTCGGCAGGTTCTTCAATCCCACGACGTCCTCGCACATCATGCCGACGAGGATCTCGCCCTTCGGATCGATCGGCCAGACGTCGGCACGTGCGTAGTATTCGCCTTGCGTCAGGCCCCAATAGCGGGCGGCATAACCCGGGCCGTCGCCGCGTTGGCCGGCCGGTTCGTAACGCGGGGCGCCTTCCGGACGCGCATAGCGGCATGCTGCGACGGCACTGCGTGCTTCCTCCACCGTGCTGATGTGTGGCCAGACGATGCCGAATACCCCGCTGTCCAGCACCTGTTTGGCGAGCCACTGATTCATCTCGATGCCGTTCGGCGGAATGCGCACCATCGGCGTCACTGCGGGGGCCAGCGTGCCGCGTTCTACGATCTGGCGCCGATTGAGCAGATACTGAAGGCAGTCGCGCAGCGTGCGAACGTCGTACGGGCCGTGCTCCATTTCGAATACGAGACCATCATACGGTTCGGTCGCGGCGATCTGTGCGTTGCCGGTCTCGGCGGGGGAAAAGGCGACGCAGACGTTACGTCCCTGCTCCAGACCTGCGATGATGCCGTTCAAGCGCGGAATGTCCATGATCCTTCCTCCTCGTGGATGCGCCGCCACTTGCGTGTCGGCGGCGTGGTGATGGGGCGACGGTCTGTGGTCGATTTCAGGGCTTTGCGGCAGGGCGCGATTGGACTTGCTCCAGGGCGTCGCTGGCCGCTTGCCAGCGTGTGCGGGCCTGCGCAGCGCGTGCCCTGGCGTCGTCCGCGCGCTTGCGGGCATCGACGGTCTGCTTCTCTGCCTCCTCCAGTTGCTTGCGCAATTGGTTCGCAGCCGCCGCATTCTCCTTCGCCTGCGCGTCGGCACGTTCGGTATCGCGCTCCGCCTCCTGCATCTCTCGGTAGGCGAAACTCGCGCGCTGCTGGAGCAGGTGCGCGTCCTGTGCCAGTGCGGGCAGAGCTGCTGCAGCAAGAAACAACATGACGGCGGCGGTGCGCATGGTTCGGGTGTCCTGGGTCGGAGTGTCGTCGAGGAAGTGCCGATCGCAACGTGTGACGCAAGGGGTCAGGTGTTGAGCTTGAACGGATTGAAGTCGGTGCGCCGGTCGTAGTGATCCACGCGCTCCGCGCGCTTGAGAAAGCCGACGACCTTGTAGGTCACGGGCGTGAGCATGACTTCGACGGCGACCTTGGCCAGAAACTGGGACAGCATGACCTTGGGCAGGAGTTCGTCGGGAATGAGCCCGCTCCCGTAGAAGGCGAGCGGATAGAACAGCATGGAGTCGACTGCTTCGCCGAAGATCGTCGAACCGATGGTGCGCGACCACAACCAGCGTCCCGCGGTGGCGATCTTCATCTTCGCGAGTACGTAGGAGTTGACGAACTCCCCGCACGCGAAGGCGACCAGCGAAGCCAGCGCGATGCGCCACGTGGAGCCGAAGGCAATCTCGTAGGCGGCCTGATTCTTCCA
>JBIKKL010000764.1:0-2586 GCA_044360365.1 Burkholderiales bacterium
CAAGGTCAAGAGCGCCGTCGCAGAGATTTCGAAGAGTCCCGAGTACAAGAGTTCCACCAAGGAGCTACAGGCAGCTTTCGACCGGCGTGCCGCGATCGACAGCATCAGCGCAATCAGCGCGCGGGATCTGGAGTTCACCAAGGGGCCGGACGGATACGCCGTCAGCGCATCCTGGGCTGTCAAGGTTCCGTTGTTTTCGAACATCAGTGCGTGTATGGACTTCGAGGTTGGCTCGAAGTAGCGCCAAACAGGGCGGCGATGGGTTGGGATGAGCTGACGAGCGCACTCGGGCATCGTTTCGACGACAAGGCGCTTCTGCGCGTAGCGCTTACCCATCGCTCCTACGGCACGCAGCACAACGAACGGCTGGAGTTCCTCGGCGACAGTGTTCTCAACTGCGTAATCGCCGACGAACTCTATCGCCGCTTTCCGCATCTGGACGAAGGTGAACTCTCACGCGCTCGCGCGCTGCTGGTGCGCCAACAGAGCCTGTTCGAGCGCGCACTAGCGCTTAGAATCGGAGAAGCGCTGCTCCTCGGCGAGGGCGAACTGCGCAGCGGCGGCCAACTCCGCCCATCGATACTCGCCGACGCCCTCGAAGCCATGATCGGCGCCGTGTATGTGGACGGCGGTTTCGACAAAGCCAGGATCGTCGTTCGCAATCTTTTCGCATCGGTGCTGGATGGGGCCGATCACACCGTTCTAGGCAAGGATCCCAAGACATTGCTCCAGGAATATCTTCAAAGCAAGAAGCTGCCGCTGCCCCAGTACACGATCGTCGCCACGCAGGGCGAAGCGCATTGCCAGCAGTTCACCGTCGAATGCGCCGTTCCGAGCATGTCGATTCAGGCCGTCGGTGAAGGACGCAGCCGCCGTGCCGCCGAGCAGAGCGCCGCGCAGATCGCCTATCAACAGGCGACCGGCTCGTGAGCAAACCTCGAGCTTCCGCGCAAACGCAATCCGCTGCTGCGGACACCTTTCATGCCGGGCACGTGGCCATCGTGGGACGTCCGAACGTCGGCAAGTCGACGCTCCTCAACAACATGATCGGTCAGCGCATCAGCATCACTTCGCGCAAGCCGCAAACGACGCGTCACCGCGTATGCGGGATCGTCAACCAGGCCCACGCCCAGATCGCCTTCGTCGACACCCCGGGGTTTCAGTCGGGTCGGACCAACACGCTCGGCAGTGTCATGAATCGCACCGTCACACGCACCCTCGGCGAAGTCGATGCCGTCGTGTTCGTCGTCGTTGCCGGTCGCTTCACGCCCGAAGACGAGCGTGTCGCGAGCCTGCTGCCAAAAGACGTTCCGCTCATCGTTGCCGTGAACAAGGTTGATCAGCTGCAGGACAAGCCGGCGCTGCTGCCGTATCTGGCTGATCTGCAGACGCGCATGTCACCGCGCGCGATCGTGCCTGTCTCCGCTCAAAAGGGTTATCAGGTCAAGCGCCTGTTGCGCGAGATCGAGTCGGCCTTGCCCGAGCAGCCCGCCCTTTATCCACCCGATCAGCTGACCGATCGCGACGAACGCTTCTTCGCTTCCGAATTCATACGCGAGAAGCTGTTCCGACTGCTCGGCGATGAGTTGCCATACGCTGCGGCCGTGATGATCGACAGCTTCGAGCAGCTCCCCCGCCTGCGTCGCATTCATGCGACCATCTTCGTCGACAAGCCGTCGCACAAGGCGATCGTCGTCGGCGAAAAGGGCGAGCGCCTGAAGACTGTCGCGACCGGCGCACGCAAGGACATGGAGTCGCTCTACGGTAGCAAGGTCTTTCTGCAGGTCTGGGTGAAGGTGCGTCGTGGCTGGGCCGACGACAGTACTCAACTGCGGCAGTTCGGATACGAGTAGCGGCCAACCATGTACGCCTGGGCGCAGACGGGCCGTCTCGATTCGCCTCCGGATGCGCTCTTCTTCCCGACGCATGCCGATGATCTGGGAGGCATGTCGACATGACAGCCGCCAAAGTCCGGCAGGAGGATGAACACGCTTACGTCCTGCACACCTACCCGTTTCAGGACACGAGCGTCGTCGTCGAAGCCTTCACGCGCCAGCACGGCCGCATCGGCATTCTGGCCAAGGGCGCACGGCGTCCGAAATCGCCGTTGCGCGCCGCACTCCTTGCGTTTCAGCCTTTGTCGATTGCATGGGCCGGCCGCGGAGAACTCCCCATCCTCGTGCGCGCGGACTGGGTCGGCCGGCAGCATGTTCTGACGGGCCTCGCGATGATGTGCGGCTACTATCTCAACGAACTGCTGCTGAAGCTCGTGCAGCGCGACGACGCACATGAAGGGCTCTTCGATGCCTACGACGAGGCCCTGCGAGGATTGGCCGGTGCCGAAAAGTCGCAGGCGGTGCTGCGGCGTTTCGAGATCGCATTGCTGCGTGAGATCGGTTACGCACTGCAGCTGGAATGCGAAGCCGATGCCGATACGCCGATCGTCGCCGAGCGGCGCTATGTGTACTTTTCGGAGCGCGGTCCGATTCCCGCCGAGACCGCCGGCCCGGGAGCGGGCGCGCTAGAATTGCAGGGGCAGACGCTGCTCGACATGGCCCGGGGAGACTTCACCGATCCCCGTACCGC
>JBIKKL010000130.1:0-9705 GCA_044360365.1 Burkholderiales bacterium
GGATTGCCGGCAGACGCCGTGCTGCTTCTGCAGCAGGTGCCGTACAAGGGCTCGCTGCCGACGTCTGTCCCGACCGATCCGCTGATCTACCGCTTCTACGAACTCGTCAGCGTGTACGGCACGACCTTCAAGGAACTCATCCATGAAGAGTTCGGCGACGGCATCATGAGCGCGATCGACTTCAAGATGGATCTGCAGCGCGAGCCCGATCCCAAGGGGGATCGCGTGAGCATCGTCATGAGCGGCAAGTTCCTTCCCTACAAGACGTACTGATCGTACGCAAGCATCGACGGCGCCGAGCGCTGGGGCAGTCCTGCTCCGGCATCGGCGCCTTTTCTTTGGCGGGCGTGGCGATGCTGCCGACTGGCACGGTCCGCGAATGCTGGTATGATCGCAATCGTCACTGGGGAGTAGCCGGCTCGCATGCAGCGAGCGAATGCGTCAACAAGCTTGGCCGGTTCGGCCATGGCGCATTCGGCAGCGGTTGTCAGATTGCCGCGCTTGGCGAGACCTTTGGCATCGGCGGCCTGTTCACGGGTGTGGCAGGGTCGTCGTGCCATTGGTCATTCTTGCCATGCCCCGGGTGATCCTGCCATGTCTGCACTTTTGACTTCCACGTTGGTCGTGGCCATCGCTGAAATCGGTGACAAGACCCAGTTGCTTTCGCTGATGCTTGCTGCGCGGTTTCGGCGCCCCTGGCCGATCGTGCTCGGCATTTTCGTGGCGACGGTCGCCAATCACTTCGTCGCCGCCTGGATCGGCGATCGGGTGGCCGGCGTGCTCGGTCCCCAGACGCTGCGCTGGCTGCTTGGCCTCTCGTTCATTGTCATCGCGTTGTGGGCGCTCAAGCCGGACGAACTCGATGACGATCAATCCGTGCGCCGAGGCATGGGCGTGTTCGTCACAGCTCTGGTGGCTTTTTTCATCGCCGAGATGGGCGACAAGACTCAGGTGGCAACGATTGCGTTGGCGGCGAAGTACAGCGAACTGACGGCCGTCGTCATGGGGACCACGCTCGGCATGATGGCAGCCAACGTGCCGGTTGTCTTTCTCGGCGAGCGTATCGTCAAGAGATTGCCTTTGAAGGCGATCCGGTGGTTTGCCGCGGGGATGTTCGCCGTCATGGGGATTGCCGTACTCTTGGGCTTGGGCGCATGACGGCAAGCGCCTACCAAACAAAAAGGGCAGCCGAAGCTGCCCTTTTTGTCGCGGCCGCTAGCCGCATAGCCGCAAATGCGTCAGTTGTCCGATAGGCCCTCAGGCGGCCTTCGCGCCGGTCGTGCGAGCATATTTTTGCTTGAAGCGCTCGACGCGTCCTGCGGTATCGACGATCTTCTGCTTGCCGGTGTAGAACGGGTGGCAGGCCGAGCAAACTTCCACGTGTAGCGGGCGACCCAGTGTCGAGCGGGTCGCAAAGGTGTTGCCGCAACTGCAGGCAACCTGAACGTCGGTATAGTTGGGGTGACCTTTTTCCTTCATGACCTGCTCCCAGGCGGGCAAATTACGATAGCCCGACATTATCAGTGAGAAATCGAGATTTTTGCAACCAGATCGCGCAGATGGGGCTGAAATCGGTAGTTTCCAGTCTCATTGAGGCTGCCCGGCGTCCGTCAGCCTCGCTTCATTGAATCGAAGAAGTCGCTGTTCGTCTTGGTCGCCCGCACCTTGTCGATCAGGAATTCGGCGGCTTCGAGTTCGTCCATCGGGTAGAGGAGCTTGCGCAGCACCCAGATCTTGGTGAGGATCTCGGGCTTGATGAGGAGTTCCTCCCGGCGCGTCCCCGAGCGGTTCACGTTGATGGCGGGGAATATTCGCTTCTCGTGCATCCGGCGATCGAGGTGGATCTCCATGTTGCCGGTGCCCTTGAACTCTTCGTAGATCACGTCGTCCATCCGCGATCCGGTATCGATGAGGGCTGTGGCGATGATCGTGAGCGAACCGCCTTCTTCGACGTTGCGGGCAGCACCGAAGAAGCGTTTCGGGCGTTGCAGCGCGTTCGCATCGACGCCGCCCGTCAGCACTTTGCCGGAGGCTGGCACCACGGTGTTGTAGGCGCGGGCCAGGCGGGTGATGGAATCGAGGAGAATCACGACATCCTTGCGGTGCTCGATCAGGCGCTTCGCCTTCTCGATCACCATTTCGGCCACTTGCACGTGGCGCGTAGCGGGTTCGTCGAAGGTCGAGGATACGACTTCCCCCTTCACGGAGCGCTGCATCTCGGTGACTTCTTCGGGCCGCTCGTCGATCAGCAGCACGATCAGCATGACTTCAGGATGATTCGCGGTGATGGAATGCGCGATGTGCTGCAGCATGACGGTCTTGCCGGCCTTGGGCGGCGAGACGATCAGGGCGCGCTGGCCTTTGCCGATGGGCGCGATGATGTCGATGATGCGGCCGGTGAGGTTTTCTTCGGCCTTGATGTCCCGTTCGAGCTTGAGGTGATCCGTGGGATGCAGCGGGGTCAGATTCTCGAAGAGGATCTTGTGCTTAGCGTTCTCGGGCGGCTCGGAATTGACCTTGTCGACCTTGACCAGTGCGAAGTAGCGCTCGCCGTCCTTCGGGGTGCGGATCTCGCCTTCGATCGTATCGCCCGTGTGCAGATTGAAGCGCCGGATCTGCGAGGGGCTCACGTAGATGTCGTCGGTACCTGCGAGGTACGAGGTGTCGGGCGAGCGAAGGAATCCGAAGCCGTCGGGCAGGACCTCCAGCGTTCCACCGCCGTGGATCGTCTCCCCTTTGCGCGCGTGATTGCGTAGCA
This sequence comes from Burkholderiales bacterium, assembly GCA_044360365.1. Taxonomy (GTDB): domain Bacteria; phylum Pseudomonadota; class Gammaproteobacteria; order Burkholderiales; family WYBJ01; genus WYBJ01. Next base: position 2,759 of record JBIKKL010000130.1, read on the forward strand.
GCGCAAAGATGAGATCCTGCTTTCGCATGCGATTGGCGCCGTCGATTTCGTTCTTGACGGCCATATCCACGAGTTCACCCACGTGGAGGTTCTTCAACTCGGACAAATGCATAGACGGGAGCCTGGGAGTCGTTCCTCGAGGGAACGAGATTGGAATTGACGTCGGGGGTCGCGGGAGCTTCTATTCGGCGGCCGAAGGGTCCGTTCGCCGGGAACCGGCGAACGGGGATGCCGAATTATTTTGCGGGAAGACTAGCCGGTTCAGATATGGCTGTCAATAAATGCGGTGAGTTGCGATTTGGATACGGCACCGACTTTGGTTGCCGCAACGTTGCCATCCTTGAACAAAAGGAGCGTCGGTATGCCGCGAATGCCGTATTTGGGCGGGATGGCCTGATTGTGGTCGACATTGACTTTCGCGACCTTGATGCGCCCCGCGTACTCCTTGGCGACTTCGTCGAGCGTGGGGGCAATCATCTTGCAGGGGCCGCACCACTCGGCCCAGAAATCGACCAGCACCGGCGTTGCGGACTTCAGCACTTCGGCATCGAAAGAGTCGTCGCTGACGTGAAGGATGTGTTCGCTCATTGGAGAAACGGTTCCAAGCTAAGGGAGGATCGGAAGCGGCCCTGCTCGATGCCGGGCCGACAGCCATGGCGCGCCGTTCGGCGCAGGAAGCAGGTCGATCCTACCCAAATTCGCTCCACGTGGGAAGAATCGGTTAAGGGAAGGTGAACAATCGACGCGGCGCACGCACGGGCATGACGCCCAATCGGGGAAGCTGCCGGCCTTCTGCTAGAATGAAGTACCGTTTTCGCAAGTCCGTTCGAGCGTTCCCATGACCTATGTAGTGACCGAATCCTGCATCAAGTGCAAGTACACCGATTGCGTCGACGTATGCCCGGTTGATTGCTTCCGCGAGGGACCGAACTTCCTCGCCATCGATCCCGACGAGTGTATCGATTGCACATTGTGCGTCGCAGAATGTCCGGTGGAGGCGATCTACGCCGAGGACGACGTCCCCGAGAACCAGCGCGCCTTCATCCAAATCAATGCCGATCTCGCGAAGCAATGGCCGGCGATCATCGAAAAGAAGGAAGGTCCTGCCGATGCCGACGAGTGGGCAAAGGTCAAGGACAAACGGGATCTCCTGGATCGCGGCTGATAACCGCCCGTTTCATGCGCCGGTCGTCGCGATGACGTCCGGCGGTTCGTGTACGAGAGGCATGTTCTTCATGCCTCTCGCCGTTTGCGCGCATGCCTGAGGCCGCGGGGCTCGCGACCCGGTTCGTTTCGGCCGCGGAACTGATCGGGGCTGCCTGTCGCGAGATCGTCGATCTGCACGCGAGCCGAGGTCCGGATCTCACGTCGGTCGCCATCGTCACGCCGAATCTGCACAGTTGCCATCATGTCGCCAGCGAGTTGCGGGCCGCGGCCGGGGTGCCCGTGTTGCTGCTTCCGCGAATCGCGACGCTGCGCAGTTGGGCCGAGGAAGTCGCGTTGGCGAGTCCCGTGCAATCGTCGCTCGCTCGCGAGGCGGCGCTCTACCAGGCATTGGCGACGAGGCGCTGGTTCGAACATGCCGACCTTTGGGCCATCGCGGCCGAATTGTCCGTATTGTTCGACGAACTCACGCGCTGGCACGTCGGCATGCCGCGCTCGGTGGCAGAGTTCCAGAAGCGCCTCGAAGCAGCCTATCGCGTGCGAGCGGGTGCCTCGTTCGCGTTCGAAGCGCGCCTGGTTTGCGAGTTGTGGCACGCGTTTTCCAGTGACACCCAACGCCTCGATTCCGAGGCGGCGTACCAGATCCGGCTGGGACAATTGTCGGATCCGGCGATCGAGGCGATCTACTGCATTGGCGTCGGCGTCGAACGCATTCCCCCTGCAGAACGGGATTTCCTGCGGCGGTGGTCCGAGCACATTCCGGTCCTGTGTTTCGAGCCACTCCTCGAAGAAGGGCCAGCCCTTTCCCGCGTGGAGCACGCGCTCGCACGTGCTTGGCCGCAGTCCGTCGATGAACCGATGGCGCAGCGCGCCGCAGCGCTTCGTGAGGCTTGCGTCGATTCTCCGCTCGCGGGTCGTCTCGCGTACTGCGCCGTTCGCGGCATCGAGCAGGAGGCACGCGCTGTCGACATCGCGGTCCGGCGCTGGCTGCAGGAAGGGCGCCAGCGGATCGCTGTCGTGGTCCTCGATCGCTTGACGGCGCGGCGTGCCCGGGCCCTGCTGGAACGTGCGCAGGTGCTGGTGCGCGACGAAGTGGGGTGGGTCTTCTCCACCACGAGCGCGTCGACTTCGATCAGTCGCTGGTTCGATGTTTGCGGGAACGACTTCTACCATCGAGACTTCCTCGATTTCCTCAAGTCGCCTTTCGTGCTGCACGACTGGGATCGCGCGCGACGCCAGACTGCGGTGTGGCGACTGGAGCTTGCCGTACGCAAACAGAATGTACGCGCCGGATTGGACCGCTACCTGGCCCTTGCAGCAGCAACGCATGACGAGGATGTTCAGGCGCTGCTGCTAGCTGTGCGGGCTGCCGCACGTCGGTTCGATGTACGCCGTCGTCGTTCGCTGAGCGACTGGCTGGATGCACTGGATGCTTCGCTCGGGGAACTGGGCGTGCTCGGAGGTCTTGCCGCCGATGCTGCCGGGCAGCAGCTGCTCGCGCTGCTTGGGAGGGCCAAGGACGAGCTCCGGCGCATTGATCTTGCGGTGCGGTTCGGCGAGTTCCGCCGCTGGCTGGGGCGGTGCCTCGAGGCGGCAACGTTTCGCGATTCTCAGGTCGAAAGCCCGGTCGTGTTTACGTCGTTGTCCGGGATCCGGTTGCGTCAGTTCGACGCGGTGGTGATTGCCGGCGCGGATGCAATCAATCTGTCCGGTGTGCCTTCTCCGGGGCTGTTCTTCAACCAGTCCGTGCGGCGCGAACTCGGCTTGCCGGGGCATGCCGAAGCGATGCGGGCGCTCGAATCCGACCTCTTTTGCCTGATCGCCAGTACGCCGAGGGTGTGTGTCACCTGGCAGCAGATACGCGATGGCGACCCGAATCTTCTGGCGCCCCCATTCGATCGATTGCGGGTGTTGCACCAGCTTGCATGGAATCACGATCTGGCGGCGGGCGATCTTGCAGCCGCCGCGCGCGCCGGTGTGATCCTCGATGACTCCTCGGTTGCGTCCGGTCGCTCGCTTGCGCCCGCGCCAGTTGTCCCGTCCGAAGCGTTGCCAGAGGCCGTTTCGGCGAGCGGATACAACGTGCTCATGGCCTGTCCGTATCAGTTCTATGCGCGACACGTACTCAAGCTGCGTGAACTCGACGACGTGCAGGAGGAGGTCGAGAAGGCGGACTTCGGCACCTACGTGCACGAGGTGCTGCGCCGATTTCATGGTGAGTATCCGGTCGTCTCCGAGATGGATGCCGATACAGCCATACTGCAGCTGCTTCGAATTTCGCGCGATGTCTTTGCCCAGACCATGACGCATGACTATCTCGCGCGCGCCTGGCTCCTGCGCTGGGAGAGGCTCCTGCCAGTTTACGTCGGCTGGCAGCGGGACCGCGAAGCGAGCGGATGGCGTTTCCAGGCCGCGGAGGTGGACAAGCGAATCGAGCTGATCAGCCCCGCGGGCCGTCAATTCCGCATCGTGGGGCGAATCGACCGTGTCGATGTGCATGCCGACGGTGCGGTCAGCGTCGTCGACTACAAGACACAAGCGTCGGCCCTACTGAAAAAGAAGCTTCGGCGGCCGGGGGAGGACGTGCAACTCCCGGTCTACGGGTTGCTTTGGGATGCGCCCGTCGGCGAGGCCATGTTCCTCGCGCTCGATCGCGACGAGATTCGTGCCGTCACCCTGGAGGGCGATCTCCAAGCGCTCTCCGAAGCGGTCCGTCAACGTCTCGGCCGCGCGCTCGACAGCATCAGCGAAGGTGCGCCGTTGCCGGCGCATGGCAGCGAATCGGCATGCACGTATTGTCTGGCGCACGGTTTGTGTCGCAGGAAACACTGGACATGAGCGAACCGCGTTCCAACTCGCTGGGCGCACGCGCACTCGATCCCTCGCACAGCGTCGTCGTGGCGGCTTGCGCGGGCAGCGGGAAGACCTGGCTGCTCGTATCGAGGATCCTGCGCCTTCTGCTTGCAGGTGTGGCCCCGGGTGAAATTCTCGCCATTACGTTCACTCGGGCTGCCGCCCAGGAAATGTCAGCCCGCCTGCGGGAGTGGCTGCAGTTTCTGACCGGCGCGGATGATGCCGCGGCACGGCAATTTCTGCGGGCGAGGTTCGTGCCGGATGCAGACATGGAAGCGGCGCTATCCCGCGCCCGCTCGCTGCACGAGCAGGTGCTGACCACGCAACCCGCGATCACCATCACCACCTTTCACAGCTGGTACCTGCAGCTGTTGCGCAACGCCCCACTCAGTGCCGGTGCGTTGGGCAGTCTGGTCCTGAGCGAGCAGACCGCGGCGCTCGTCGACGAGGCCTGGGAGCTTTTCGCCGAGGCATGCCGACGCGACCCGTCGGGCGCCGCGGCAGCGGGGCTCGATGTCCTCTTTCGGGAACATGGTCGGGAAAGTTCACGCCGTCTTTTGCGCAACTTCCTGCAGCACCGCGCCGACTGGTGGGCCTACGCAGGGCGAGGTGACAATGCCGTCGCAGGCGCGATCGAAACACTGCGTCGCGCACTCGATGTCGATCCGGAGGCTGATCTGCTGACAGAAGCCTTCGCCCATTCGCGATTGAGGGATGACGCAGTGGCGTTTGCCGAAATGCTGACGCGCAATTCACCGGGCGATCAAACGCACGGCACGACTTTGAGCGCGGTGCTCGTCCAGAACGATGGCGTAGCCACGTTCTCTGCGTTGTATGCCGCGCTCTTTACGCAAAAGGGCGAGCGGCGCACGCGCAAGCCGTCCGCCGCGCAACGCAAGCGATTGGGTGACGAGGGGGAGAGGGCATTTCTCGATCTCCACGCGGCCCTGTGCGAGCGCGCAGAAGCCTTGAAGGCCCGGCTCGTCGATCAGCAGAGCGTGCGATTGCATGCTGCCGCACTTCCTGCGGCAGCCGGGTTGCTCGAAGCCTATCAGCAGCTCAAGCGCGATCGTCAGATCGTCGATTTCGCCGACGTCGAGTGGCTCGCCTACGAGCTGCTGGCCGAGCACGATCAGGCGATCACGCTTCAGTACAAGCTCGACAGTCGCTATCGACATATTCTGCTGGACGAATTCCAGGATACCAATCCGCTGCAGTGGCTATCGCTCAAGGCGTGGTTCGATGCTTCGGCCGCGGCGCAGTCGTTGCCGACCGTTTTTCTCGTCGGAGATCCGAAGCAGGCGATCTATCGCTTCCGACGCGCCGAAGCAAAGCTCTTCGATGCGGCACGCGATTGGCTGGTCCGGGAGCAGGGGGCAGCCGTGCTCGAGCAGAACGAATCGCGGCGCTGCGCCCGGCCCGTGCTCGACATCGTGAATCGCGTCTTCGCGCAGGAGCCCATGTACGCCGCCGATTTCCGCGCGCACGGTGCACACGATCCAGCGTTGCCGGGGCGGGTCGAAGTGCTGCCGCTCGCGGTGCACGAGATCGTTGCGGAGGAAGCCGACGAGCCTTCGCAGGCGCTTCGCGATCCGTTGACCACGCCGGCGCAGGACGACGAGGACCTGCGACGGGAACTCGAGGCCGGGCAGCTCGTCGGCAAACTCGATGACATCCTGGCGAACTGGGAGATCGTCGCATCTGCTTCAGCGGAGGGGCGGCATCCCGTGACCTACTCGGACATCATGATCCTGGTACGGCGGCGTACCCACTTGCACGTGTATGAACGCGCGTTGCGCCGCGCCAGGATTCCGTTCGTCACTTCGCGCCAGGGCGGGTTGCTCGAAACGCTTGAAGTTCAGGATCTGCTCGCGCTCCTCGGTTTCCTGGTGTCGCCCTTCGACGATCTCAAGTTGGCGCATGCCTTGCGCAGTCCGATCTTCGACTGCACCGACGACGATCTCATGAACCTTGCACAGGGTGCGGGCACGTGGTGGTCCCGGTTGGACGGATGGACGGATCTCGATCCAGGGTCGGCGCTCGGTCGCGCGCGGGAACTGCTGGCCCGGTGGCTCGAGCGCGCCGACCGCTTGCCCGTGCACGATCACCTCGACAAGATCTACTTCGAGGGCGACGTGGAGCGTCGGTACGCGTCCGCGGTCCCGGTTGCCGTGCGCGATGCGGTTATCGCCAATCTCCATGCGTTCATCGAGCATGCACTTGCGCTCGATTCGGGACGGTATCCGAGCCTGCCGAGATTTCTCGACGAGCTGAAGGATCTCGATCGGGTGCCCGCCGAGGAAGCGCCGGATGAAGGCGGCGTCGACGACGGAGGCAATGCGGTGCGGATACTGACCGTGCATGGCGCCAAGGGCCTGGAGGCCCCGATCGTCGTGTTGATCGACACAGCCTCCGGTGTGGCCAACGATCGCGGCTACGACTGTCTGGTGGATTGGCCTACGGGCGACGCGCGCCCGCGCGCGTTTTCGATGCGGACCCGTCGCGACGAGTGGAACAGTCGGCAACGCGAGCAGATGGATAGCGAGGCCGCGAGCGACGAGCGCGAGAATCTCAACCTCTTGTACGTCGCCATGACCCGTGCGCGTCAGGCGCTGATCGTGAGCGGGTGCGAGAACGGGCGCAGCGGTACGACCTGGTACGACCGGATTCGCGGCGCAGTGGCCGCTCAGATCGGCAACGCAGACGATGTCGCGACGGGCCTGCTGACCCACGGTGCTGACATGACCTCTGATGACGCTCGCCGGGATCTGCAACGGGAGCCGTCGGCCGCGTCCGCATTCGAGCCGATCAGGCTGCCGGCCATCATGCCCGTGGGGCGCCGCCGTGACACCGCGATGAGTCTCGGTCAGCGCTACGGGACGGCCTTTCATCGCGTCATGGAATGCCTGGCTGCCGATCCCGGCGCGGAT
>JBIKKL010000345.1:0-5487 GCA_044360365.1 Burkholderiales bacterium
TATGTTCCGAACCTGCATGCTTTGCCCCCCGCTCGAGGTAGATGCTTCCGAACCCGATCTTAGCGCAAGGTTGTAGCTCTCAGCGCCGAATCAACCGATGACGCCTTCGCCTCGCAGGAGGGATCGTCGGTGAGCGTCATAGCCAAGTGCTTCCAGCACCTCGTCGGTATGCTCACCGAGCTTCGGCCCGAGCCAGCGGGTGCGGCCGGGCGTATCCGACAACTTCGGTACGATTGCGGGCAGCTTGACCGGCTGGCCGTCGGCCAGGGTGTGCTGCTCGATCATGCCGCGCGCAGCGTAGTGCGGATCGCCCATGATGTCGCCCACGTCGTAGACCTTGCTCGAAGGTACCTCGGCCTGCTCCAGCACGGCGAGCACATGATCGAGTTCGTGGCTTATGCACCAGCCGCCGATCACGGCATCGAGTTCGGCGGTTCGCACGACGCGGCCGTCGTTCGTGGCGAGCGTGGGATCATCCGCGAGATCCGGACGGCCAATCGCCTGCATGAGGCGCTTGAAGATCTTGTCCCCGTTGGCGCCGATGATCACGTACTTGCCGTCGTGCGTGGGATACGTATTCGAAGGAACGATACCGGGCAGCGCATTGCCGGCTCGCTCCCGCACGAAACCAAGGACGTCGAACTCGGGCACGAGACTCTCCATGACCCCGAATACGGCTTCGTAGAGGGCGAGATCCACCATCTGACCCTGCCCGCCGTTGACCTTGCGATGATGCAGGGCCACCAGCGCGCCGATCGCCCCGTACAGTGCCGCGATCGAATCGCCGATGGAGATACCCATGCGCACGGGCGGCTGGTCCGGATAGCCGGTGATGAAACGCATCCCGCCCATGGCTTCTCCGACGACGCCGAACCCGGGACGATCCTTGTAAGGCCCGGTCTGCCCGTAGCCGGACAGCCGAACCATCACCAGCCCGGGATTGAGCGCATGCAGCACGTCCCAGCCAATGCCCCAGCGTTCGAGGGTGCCGGGACGAAAGTTCTCCACGACGATGTCCGCGCGCGCGGCCAGGGCACGAACGATCTCCTGGCCCTGGGGCTTGCGCAGGTCGATCGCCAGCGACTTCTTGTTGCGCGCCTGCGCGAGCCACCACAGGGAGGTGCCCTTGTACAACTTGCGCCATTGACGCAGTTGGTCGCCCCCCTTGGGATCTTCTATCTTCACGACTTCCGCCCCGAACTCGGCGAGAATGCGCGTACAAAACGGGGCCGCGATCATGTTGCCCAGTTCGAGAACTCTAATGCCGGCAAGCGGCTGAACGGCAGATCCGGTCATTGGGCATCGTGCTCCATGGCAGTGGAAGGGCAAGTATACCGAGTGAATCCGCGTGGTCGCGCCTGCGGTCGCAAAGCCGACCGCAGATCTGAACCATGCTTGACCCGAACCGAGCGGCTTGGCTATAAGTTCAACCACACCGACACCTTCCGGCTTTTCAAGACCGTGCAGAAGCGCACCCTGTTCTCGATACTCGCCCAGCAACCGTGGTGGTTCAGCCTGCTGATCGCCGGGCTGATCTACATGATCGGCGCGCTCTTCAATCCCCTGATCGGCGCTGCGGCCGCCTTTCCGTTCATCCTGGTCACCGCGTATGTCGGGTATATGCGCATCAGGCGCGGTCCGACGGCAGATTTCCCTGTAATGATCAAGGCGCTGCGAGCCGCATCGCCGGAGGAAATGCGCGACATGCTGGCCGAGGCATTCACGCGTCAGCGCTACGAGGTGACGGACGGCAAGCACGGCGATCTCGAACTGCAGCGCAACGGCTACGTCACTCTTGTGCGATTTCGGCGCTGGCGTGCCCAGAGCACACACGCGAACGCCATCCAGGAACTCGTGGCCGCCATGAAATCGCGCAAGGCCGATCACGCAATGTACATCACCGCCGGAGCCGCCCCCGAAGCCACCAAAGCCGCCGCAGACGCAGCCGGCATCGCGCTGCTGGACGGTGTCGCGCTCTCCAATCTTGTCGTCCGCACCCGGGGTGCTCGCAAGGCAGTGAGCCGATCGGCAGCCGAAACTGCGAAGGCATGACCGAGGGCGCGCTCACTCGCTACGCCGAGATCCCCTCGTATCGAACCAAGGATGGCTCGACCATCCGCGAACTGATGCACCCCGCTCTGCACGCAACCCGCAACCAGAGCCTGGCTGAAGCCATCGTCGATCCCGGCCAGTGCACCGCCTTGCACCAGCACCTGCGCACCGAAGAGTTGTATCACATCCTCGCCGGCGAAGGCCGGATGACTCTGGGCGAGCAGCGCTTCGTCGTGGTCGCCGGGGATACTGTTTGCATACGACCGGCAACACCGCATTGCATCGCCAACGAAGGCGTCGAGCCGCTGCGAATGCTATGCTGCTGCACCCCCGCGTACTCGCACGACGACACCGAACTCCTCTGACGCCATGCCGCAAATGCTCATCGCACAAGTCAGCGATACCCACATCGTGCATCGAGGCGAGCTTCTGGCAGGAAGGCTCGACAGCCGCACGCACCTCGAGAAAATCGTCGATCGGATTCTGCGTCTGGACGTCAAGCCGGACTGCCTGCTGCTCACGGGCGATCTGACCGATCGAGGCTCGCCGGAAGCATACGCGATCCTGCGTGAAACGCTCGCCCGGCTCGACGTTCCGTTCTATGCGGTTCCGGGCAACCACGACGATCGTGAACACATGCGTGCAGCCTTCGCCGACTGCCCGTGGATGCCCAAGGTCGCCGGCACCCGATTGCACTACGAGATCGACCTCGGCGATTTCGTATTGATGGCGCTGGACAGCCTCGTGCCCCATGAAGCCCATGGCATGCTCGGCGGCGGACAACTCGCGTGGCTGGGAGAACGTCTCATCGCCGCCCGGACGCGGCGCGTGCTGATCATGGTGCATCACCCGCCGATCAGCAGCGGGATTGCCGTCATGGACGCAATGAAGCTGCGCGATGCCCAGGCATTCGGCGACGTCCTGCGTCAACACTCGAACGTCGAGCGCGTCCTTTGCTGGCACATGCACCGATCGATGCATGCACGCTGGTGCGGCACCGTGGTGTCGATCCCTTCGGCGACCGTAGAACAGATTCATCTGGGATTCGAACCTACGGCCCCCCTCGGGACCATCGCCGAACCGCCGGGCTTCCAGCTTCACTACGACGATCCGGTCGACGGTCTCGTCACGCACGCCATTCCGGTGGGCGACTTCGCTGGCCCGTACTTCTACGCTTGATCGTTCCATCCGGAAGGTGGATAGCGAAGCCTTCACCCTGCAGCAAAGAAGTAGCGACTTAATTTCTCGTTAATCTTCGCGCATTACGCTGCGCCTGTGTCTGTAACGCAGGGGCAGCCTTTGAACGAGAACGAACCGACCACACGCGCGTGCACGTCGACCGAAGCGCGGGTGCAGCCGCGCAGCGACGACGATTATCCGAAGGTCCTTGGTCGCACCCATGCCCACCGATCGAGCCTCGAGCGCTTCATCTCCAAGCGCTACGCCCTGAGCTACGGCGCGCGTATCGAGCACTTCGCGGATCACCTCGTCGGCGTGACCGACGCCGACGGCGGCTGGACGGCTGCGGTCGGATTCACACCCGCTGGCTCGACGCCGCTCTTCATCGAACAGTATCTCGATATCCCGATCGAGCAGGCGATTGCGGAGCGCCTCGGCGTCACGGTCGATCGCTCGCAGGTGGTCGAAGTGGGGAACCTCGCCGCAACCGTCCCCGGCGCTGCACGACGCCTCGTGGTCGCCATGACCCGCCTGCTGCATCAACGAGGCCATACCTGGGTCGCATTCACCTCCACAGCTGCGCTCCTCAATACATTCGCGCGCCTCGACGTATCGACGATACAGCTCGCGCCCGCGGATCCGTCGCGACTGCACGCCGGTGCGGATGCCTGGGGCACCTACTACGAGACCCGCCCCCTCGTGATGGCAGGAAGCATTCCGATCGAACTCATACGCCTTCGTGCTCGGCTCGACCATGCCTCACTTCCCTGAAGCTCGACTTGCAGGCCCGACAGCCCTGGGCTGGATTTCGACGGAAGCCCGGCTTGCATCGGGCATGGCGGACTGCAACGCGCGAACCGGCGGACAACTTCGGCGGGACGCAGCGGCCCTTGCAGCGCGTCTTCAGCGACACTACGCACCGGGCAGCGTCCTCGGGTCGCTCGCGGACAATTCTCCAGCGTGGCTCGTGTTCGATCTCGCCGTACAGGCGGCCGGCATGGTGCACGTGCCGCTGCCCTCATTCTTCAGCGAAGCCCAGATCCAGCATGCCGTGCGTTCGTCGTCGATGCTCGGCATGGCCTCCTGCGATCCGGCCCTCGCTGCCCGAATGGGATTCGATGGCTCGGCAGTTCGAGGCATCGACAGCGAGAAATCGGAACTCGTCTGCTACCGCAGCGCGGTGCGACGCCGACCCGATCGATTCGTCGCGATTCCTCGAACTGTCTCCAAGATGACATTCACGTCCGGCACGACCGCCACCCCGAAAGCCGTGCTGCTCTCCCACGCGCATCAGCTCGGTACGGCACGAAGCCTCGCCGACGCCACGTCCAGCCTCGGCATTCGCCGTCACCTTTGTCTGCTGCCCCTGCCTGTCCTGCTAGAGAACGTGGCCGGCGCCTATACCGCACTTCTTACGGGGGTCGAGTGCATCGTCCCGTCGATGTCTGCCGCGGGCATGACCGGCGCAAGCCACTTCGACGCGCAACGGTGCCTAGAAACGATGGTCCGCGAGCGCGCGGACAGCATCATCGTGCTGCCCCAGATGCTGGCTGCCTTGGTCGATGCGCTCGATTCGGGCGCTGCCGAAGTTCGACCCGATGCGTTGAAGCTGGTCGCCGTCGGCGGTGCACACACGCCGGAAACCCTGATTCGTCGCGCCCGCACGCTGGGCCTGCCCGTGTATGAGGGCTACGGACTGAGCGAGTGCGCTTCGGTCACCACGCTGAATCTGCCGGGCGCCGATCGAGTCGGCACGGTCGGACGGCCACTTCCCGGCGTCGCCGTTCGGCTCGACGACGAGAGCGAAATCCAGGTGTGCGGTCGAGGGTTCGAAGGCTATCTCGGCGCACCCGAATCCAAGCCTGAAAAGTGGTTCGCCACCGGTGACATCGGCCGCGTCGATGCCGACGGCTACGTCTCGATCATCGGCCGCAGGAAGCACGTGCTCGTGACGAGCTTCGGCCGCAACGTCTCGCCCGAATGGCCCGAAGGTCTGCTGACGACGTATCCGGGCATTCTGCAGGCCGCCGTATTCGGCGATGCACGACCGTTCCTGTGCGCCGTGATCGTCGCCGCTTCGGCGCTCGACGACGCTCAGATCGATGCCCACATCGCGGCGGTGAATGCGAACTTGCCGGACTATGCGCGCATCCGGCACTGGATTCGCGCCCTCGAACACTTTACGCCGAACAACGGATTGGCAACCGCCAACGGACGCCTGCGCAGGGCAGTCATCGAGGCACGCTACGCCGATGC
>JBIKKL010000469.1:0-4205 GCA_044360365.1 Burkholderiales bacterium
ACTGCAAGCGACCACGACGCTCGAGCGCGAGCACCTTCTTCATACACCGATCATCCAGGATGCCCTGCGCGGCCGCATCGATCTGGCGCAATACGTTGCCTTCCTGACCGAGGCCTACCATCACGTGCGGCACACCGTGCCCCTGCTGATGGCATGCGGCAGCCGTCTGCCGCGGGATAGGGCGTGGGTTCGAGATGCCGTCGCACACTATATCGCCGACGAGACCGGCCACGACGAATGGATCCTCGCCGACATCGCGGCGTGCGGCGCCGACGCCGATGCGGTCCGTCACGGGCGGGCAGGATTCGACACAGAGGTAATGATCCGATTCGCCTACCATCAGATCGACCGGTGCAATCCGGTCGGCTTCCTGGGCATGGTGCACGTGCTCGAGGGCACCAGCGCGGCCATCGCAACGGCGGCTTCGGATTCGATCCGAACCTCGCTGAAACTGCCGCGGGAGGCCTTCAGCTACCTCACCTCTCACGGCAGTCTCGACATCGAACACACGCGCTTTTTCGAAAATCTCGTGAACCGGCTGACACACCCGGACGATCGCGCGGTGACAATCGCGTGCGCGCGCGATTTCTATCGTCTCTATGGCAACGTGTTCCGTTCCCTTCCAAGCGAAGCGAAGGCCGCGGCATGAGCGGCGTTACGCACCGCATCGTGCTCACGGGTGCCAGCGGCGGTCTCGGTCACGCGTTCGCCCTCGCACTTGCGCCCCAGGCAAGTGCGATGGTCCTGTGTGGACGTAACCACGCTCGTCTGGAGGCTCTGCGCAACAAGATCGAGGCGATGCATCCGCGCGCGTCGATCAGCTGCGTACAAGGCGATCTGCTCGATGCGGAAGTCCAGGCGCGCGTCTTCGCAGCCGCATCCGGCCTGAGCGATCCGATCGATCTTCTGATCAATGCTGCGGGCACGAGCGATTTCCGCTCCTTCGAGCAGACCGATGCTGCAACCATGCAACGGCTGATCGGCATCAATCTGCTCGCCCCCATCGCAGTGACCCAGCGCCTGTTGCCGCTTCTGCGGTCCGCTCCACGCGCCCAGATCGTCAACATCGGCTCGATCTTCGGCTACATCGGTTATCCAGGATTCGCACTGTACTGCGCCACCAAATTCGGGCTTCGCGGCTTCTCGCAGGCGCTGCGCCGCGAACTCTCCGATACCAGGATCAGCGTGCGCTACTTCGCGCCTCGCGCCGTGCGCACCGACCTCAACACGCCAGCAGTCACGGGAATGAACGAGGAACTCGGCAATGCGCAGGATGCACCGGATGCGGTTGCGCAAGCGCTCGTTCGATTCCTCGATGCCCGCACGTGGGACCGGCGCCTCGGCCTTCCCGAGCGCCTGTACGTCTGGCTCAACCATATCGTTCCGTCGGTCAACGACAAGGCGATTCGCGGCCAGCTCGCCGTGATCCGAAAACATCTCGGGCAAACCGCCGATCTGCCACCCCATCCAGAGAGGAAATCCCGATGAGCCGCGCCGCACTTTTCTGTGTCCTGCTACTGATAGCGATCCAAGCCGCATGGGCCGGCATGGAGGATGACGTTGCCCGGATTCGACAGCAGTGGGAACGCATCAAGTACCAGACGCCGATCAAGGCGCAGGAAGATGCCTACGAGAAGCTCGCGAAGGAATCTGCGCAGGTCATGCAGCAGTACCCGAAACAGGCCGAACCCGCGATCTGGCACGGCATCGTGGAGGCAAGCCACGCAGGTGCGAAGGGCGGCCTCGGCGCGCTCTCCCTCGTGAAGAGCGCTCGCAAGTCCTTCGAGACGGCGCTCGAACTCAACCCCGCGGCCTTGCATGGCTCGGCGTACACCAGTCTCGGGTCGCTGTATTATCAAGTCCCGGGCTGGCCCATCGGTTTCGGCGACGAAAAGAAGGCCCTCGAACTGCTGCGACAAGGGCTCGCCATCAACCCAGAGGGCATCGATCCGAATTTCTTCCTCGGCGACTACCTCTATCGCACCGGAGACTACGCAGGCGCCGAGCAGGCACTCAGGAAAGCGCTGCAGGCGCCGCCGCGGGAGGGCCGCACGCTCGCCGATGAAGGCCGCCGCAGGGAAATCGCCGAGTTGATGGAGAAGATTCGAGACAAGAAACGATGAGAATCCTCCTGGTCGAAGACGACGAGCTGCTCGGATCGGGCCTGAGCGACGCACTATCCCGCGCCCACTATCCACACGAGTGGGTGCGCGACGGGCGTGCAGCGCTGACCGCCGTCAAAACGAGCACCTTCGACCTGATCGTTCTCGATCTCGGCTTGCCGCATCTCGACGGCATGGAAGTGCTCAAGCAAATGCGAGCCCGCCAGAACAGCACGCCCGTGCTGATCCTGAGCGCGCGGGATGCCACGCGCGATCGTGTCGAAGGACTCAATGCCGGTGCCGACGACTACCTCGTCAAACCCTTCGATCTGGAGGAGCTGCTCGCGCGGGTTCATGCCATCGAACGTCGCCGCAGCGGAACGTCGACCAACCTGCTGCGTCACGGCTCGCTGGAACTGGACCTGTCCGCAATGACCGTGCATCGCGACGGCGTACTGATCGATCTGCAGCGGCGCGAGTTCATGCTGCTCAGGAAGCTGATCGAAAACCCTCGACAGATCTTCAGTCGCGCTCAGCTGGAGGAATCGATTTACGGCTGGCACGGCGACGTCGAAAGCAACGCGGTCGACGTCCACGTCCATCATCTGCGGCGCAAGCTTTACCCGGAGGTCATCAAGACGATCCGAGGCGTCGGGTATCGAATCGATCCGCGGTAACGGATTCGTCCCGATGACGCTGAACTCACGGTCCATACGCACACGACTCCTGGGGGGAATGCTGCTCGCTCTCGTGCTGATTCTGGCCAGTGCGGCGTGGTGGAGCTACAGCGTCACCAAGCACGAATCGGAAGAGCTGTTCAGCGCACGACTCGCCACCTCGGCACGGGTGCTGGACGCGTTCGTCGCCCGTCAGGTGGAGCATGCGACGATCGTGCGCCCGCTCGTCATTGCGCTCCCCGTCGAACTCGAACACGCGACCGACGATGCCGGCACGCCGCTCGGGCACCCCTATGAAACAAAGATCGGCTTCCAGATATGGCACGAGGACGGCCGGCTGCTGGTGCGCTCGAAGTCGGCGCCCGAGCGTCCGTTCAGCCCGAACCAGCCCGGGTTCAGCACGCAATCGCTCGAGGGCGATGTCTACAACGTGTTCGTGCTTCGGTCGGGCAGCTCGTGGGTCCAGGTCGCCGAGAAGGAAGAAGTGCGCGACGAGCTGCTCCACGATCTGGGCGTTGCAGTGATGACGCCGCTCGTTTCGGGCGCGGTCATCCTCCTAGTACTCGTCAATCTCCTCGTTCTTTACGGACTTGCGCCGCTGCGCCAACTCGCTGCCAGCATCGAGAAGCGCGATCCCGATGCGCTCGGCTTGCTCGAGATCGAATCCGTCCCCGAAGAAGTTGCGCCCGTGGTAAGAGCACTGAACGACCTGCTGGTCCGGGTGCAGGACGCGCTGGAGCGTGAACGCCGGTTCACCGATGCAGCGGCACATGAATTGCGCACTCCGCTCGCTGCACTGCGGATCCACGCCGACAACATGGTTCGTGCGACGACGGATGCTGAGCGCATGCAATCGATGGGACGGCTGCGCCAGGGACTGGAAAGAGCTTCGAAGCTCGCCGAACAGATGCTTGCGTACAGTCGCACCCAGGACAGCACCGACCGCGAGCAGCCTGCACCGATCGATCTGCCGGCCCTGGTGCGAGAAGCCGTCGTGCAGCTCGAACCGTTGCGTCAAGCTCGAGCACAGACGATCGAGCTCGACATGCCGGCCGCTGACGACGGCTGCGCAATACTCGGTGAACCGACGCTGCTGCGTCGCCTCGTCGTCAATCTGCTCGACAACGCCTCTCGATACGCGCCGAGCGGATCGACGATCCGCGTCGAATTGCGCCGACAGGCCGACCGCGTCGCACTCGCCGTCGCGAATTCAGGCCCTGCAATACCGGCCGATCTTAAGGGGCGCGTATTCGAACCTTACTATCGAATTCCCGGCAGCAGCTCGGATGGCAGCGGCCTGGGACTCGCGATCGTGAAGCAGATCGCGGACCGCCACGGCGCCACGATCGAGCTTGGAACACTCGACGACGGAAGCGGCACCACGTTGCGAATCAACTTTCCCGCCGACCCTGAGTCGACCCCGCAA